>NZ_JBEXPY010000044.1:0-60830 GCF_040612315.1 Streptomyces sp. NPDC006435 | reverse complement strand
CAGCGGCTCGTGATCGGGAAGGACCAGTGACCATGACCGCACCACCCACCCAGACCCAGACCCAGACCCCGCCCGCGGCGAAGGCCCCCGCCGCCGGCGACCGGGCCGCACGCCGCACCGCACGCCGTACCGAACGCAAGCTGCGCAAACTGTCGGAGCGGGACACCGTCCCGCACGGCATGCGCCCCACCCGGGCCGGCCGGATCGGGCGTGCCGTGCTGCTGACGGTGGCCGCGATCGCGACGATCTTCCCGTTCTACGCGATGGTCGTGCTCTCCCTGAAGCCGTCCGCGGCGGTCGAGTTCCCCGGCAGCCTGCTGCCGTGGCCGCTGACCGGCCAGGCGTACGACACCGTCATGAACGCCCAGGACGTGCCGCGCTGGCTGCTCAACACGCTGGTCTACTCGGTCGTCTCGGTCGTCGGCGTGCTGCTGCTCGCCTCGCTCGCCGGGTACGCCTTCGCCAAGAAGCGCTTCCCGGGCCGGGAGGCGATGTTCTGGTCGTTCCTGTCGATGGTGATGGTCCCGTACCACGTCACGATGATCCCGACGTTCGCGATGATCGCGAAGCTGGGCGGCGTGGACACGTACTGGGGTCTGATCGTGCCGACCCTGGCCAACGCCCAGGCGGTCTTCCTGATGCGGCAGTTCATCCAGGGGCTGCCGGACGAGCTGTTCGAGGCGGCCCGGCTCGACGGCTGCAGCGAGTGGCAGATCTTCCACCGGATCGTGCTGCCGCTGCTGAAACCGATCCTGGCCACCCTCGGCGTCTTCGTCTTCCTGTGGCACTGGAACGACTTCCTGTGGCCGCTGGTCATCGGCCAGTCCACCGACATGCGCACCCTCACCGTCGGCATCGCCTCGCTCCAGCAGCAGAACGTGCCGCTCAACGTGGTGCTCTCCGGCTCCGTCATCGCGTTCGTGCCCATCTTCGCCGCGTACATGGTGGGCCAGCGCTACTTCACCGAGGGCGTCACCGCGTCCGGAATCAAGGGATAGCCACGAATGTTCACCGATGAGGCCGCGCTCGAAGAGCGGCTCGCCACCCCCACCCCCGCACTGGTCGCCGACCTCGGGCGCCTGGAGGGCGACCTGCTGGTGCTCGGCGCCGGCGGCAAGATGGGCCCCAGCCTGTGCAAGCTGGCCCGCCGGGCGCTGGACACCGCCGGCCGCACCGACCTGACCGTCTACGCGGTCTCCCGCTGGTCCGACCGGGCCGCAGCCGACGAACTCGAGGCCGCCGGCATCTCCACCGTCGCCTTCGACCTGATGGATCCGGCCGCCGACCTGGCCGCACTGCCGGACGCCGGGAACGTCGTCTTCATGGTCGGCGCCAAATTCGGCTCCGCCGGGGCACCCTCGCACGCCTGGGCGGTGAACGCCGCCATGCCCGACCGGGTCACACGCCGCTGGCCACACGCACGGATCGCCGCATTCTCCACCGGCAACGTGTACCCACTGGTCCCCGCCTCCTCCGGCGGCTGCACCGAGAACGACCCCATCGGTCCGGTCGGCGAGTACGCCATGTCCTGCCTGGGCCGGGAGCGGATCTTCGACCATGCGGCGCTGACCCGCGGCACCAGGGTCGCCAACATCCGCCTCAACTACGCGGTCGACCTGCGCTACGGCGTCCTCGCCGACATCGCCCACCGGGTACACACCGGCGAACCCGTCGACGTGACAACCGGCCACGCCAACGTGGTGTGGCAGGGATACGCCAACGAAGTCGCCCTGCGCTCCCTCCTCCACGCCACCGACAACTCGGCGTTCACCCTCAACCTCACCGGCCCCGAGACGGCCTCGGTACGCCGGCTCGCCCAATGGTTCGGCGAGGAGTTCGACCGGGAGCCGGTCGTCGTCGGCGAAGAGGCGCCCACCGCACTGCTCTCCGACGCAAGCCTCTGCCACGCACTGTTCGGCTACCCCGACATCCCCCTGCGCACCCTCGTCGAATGGCAGGCCGACTGGCTGCGCCGCGGGCTGCCGCTGTCCGGCAAGCCCACCAAGTTCCAGGTCCGTGACGGAAGGTTCTGATCCACCCCATGTCCCGTACGTCCGTGGTCGCGACCACGCCCGCACCCGGCCCCGTAGCCGCGACCACTCCCAAACCCGTACCCGCCTCGGCGGCCACGACAGCCCCGGCACGCACTCCGATGGACGTGCTCGCCGAGGGAGCCGTCATCCCTGCTCATCCACTTGCCCTCGGCGCCGACCGCAAGCTCGACGAACGCCGGCAACGCGCACTGACCCGCTACTACCTGGCCTCCGGCGCGGGCGGCCTCGCCGTCGCCGTGCACACCACCCAGTTCGAGATCCGCGAACCGGGCATCGGCCTGCTGACACCGGTCCTCGAACTCGCCGCCGAGACCGTGCGGAACGAGGCCGGCCGCCCCGTCGTCACCGTCGCCGGGGCCTGCGGTCACACCGCGCAGGCCGTCTCCGAAGCCGAGCTCGCGGCCTCCCTCGGCTACGACGCGGTGCTGCTGAGCCCCGCCGTGTCCGGCGCCGACGAGAAGGGGCTGCTGGACCGGGCCCGCGCCGTCGGCGAGGTACTGCCGGTGATCGGCTTCTACCCCCAGGAGGCCGTCGGCGGACGCTATCTCTCGCCGTCGTTCTGGAGCTCATTCGCAGACCTGCCGAACACCGCGGCCATCAAGATCGCGCCCTTCGACCGCTACCGCACCGCCGATGTCGTACGCGCCGTGGCCGCCGCCGACCGGGCCGACGAGGTGGCGCTGTACACCGGCAACGACGACGACATCATCGGCGACCTGCTCACCCCGTACGAGACGGCGCACGGTACCCGGCGCTGGTTCGCCGGCGGGCTGCTCGGCCAGTGGGCCGTGTGGACGGGCTCCGCCGTCACCCTCCTCGATCAGGTCCGGCGGGCACGTGCCGGCGACCACGACGCCATGGTCGGCTGCCTCGCCCGCCGCCCGGAGCTCACCGACGCCAACAGCGCGGTGTTCGACGTGCGCGGCGGATTCCGCGGCTGCATCGCCGGGGTCCACGAGGTGCTGCGCCGCCAGGGCCTGCTGGAGGGCATCTGGTGTCTCGATCCGAAGGAGGCCCTGTCTCCCGGTCAGGCCGAGGAGATCACCCGGGTCGCCGCGGCCCACTCCTGGCTCACCGACGACGCCTTCGTCGCGGAGCACGTCGATGCCTGGCTCTCCTGACCCGGGGGCGGCCCCTCTGCCGCGGGTCGTCGTCGCCGTACCCCCGCACCTTCGTGAGCAGTTCTTCACCCCCGCGGTGTGGCAGAGCCTCTGCACCGCGGGGCAGCCGACCGTCCTCGACGAGCACACCGACCGGGACGCACTCAGTGCGGCGTTGCCCGGTGCCCGTGCCCTGATCACCGCTTGGGGAATGCCCCGCCTCAGCGAGGAACTCCTCGACGTCGCCGACCGACTGGCGATCGTCGCCCACACCGGATCGGCGGTCGCCCCGTATGTCTCCGAGGAAGTCTTCCGGCGGGGCATCCTCGTCACCCAGGCCGGTGACGCGATGGCACGCCCGGTCGCCGAGGTGGCTTTGGCGTTCACTCTCACTCTGCTGCACCGCATCCACCGCTTCGACCACGCGCTGCATGGCGGAGCCGACTGGAGCGAGGCCGGCCAGGCCCCGCCGCGGCACGAGATCCAGGGCTGTGCGATCGGAGTCATCGGAGCGTCCCGCACCGGCCGCGCGTACATCGAGCTGGCGAAGGCGATGGGGGCGCGGGTGGGCGTGAGCGACCCGTACCTCTCCGAGGCGGACGCGCGGGAACTCGGCGTGGAGCGCGTACCGCTCGACGTGCTGCTGTCGCGCAGCCGGATCGTCGCCGTGCACGCCCCTGCCACCGCCGAGACCCGGCGCATGCTGGGTGCGCGGGAACTGGCGCTGATGCCCGATGGCGCCGGTCTGGTCAACACCGCCCGTTCCTGGCTCGTCGACGAGGACGCGCTTCTGGCACAGGTGTCGTCGGGCCGGCTGGACGCGGCGATCGACGTCTTCGACATGGAACCACTGCCGGTCCGCCACCCGTTCCGGAAACTGCCGAACGTGCTGCTCACCCCGCATCAGGCGGCGGGCACCGCCGAGTGCCGGCAGCGGCTCGGCGCAAGTGCCGTGGAGGAGGTGCTGCGGTTCCTGCGCGGCGATCCACCATTGCACGTCGTGGGGCCGGACGCACTGGCTCGCGTCCTTTGACCACTCGATCGCAACCACACAGGGCCCCAGAGGCCGCCCAGTTGTTCCCCCACCCCCGAAGGCATCCCTGTTGCCTTCGGGGGTGGGGAATTCCTGGAGGCCGTAGAAGATGTGTGGCGGGAGCCGGAACAGGCGCAGCCCGTCGCGGAAGGAGCGGCGGGCTCCTGGACGATGTCGCCGTGATGGCGGTCCTGTTATTCGTCCCGGGGCTGAAACTCCTCGGTGACGGCATCGGCATCGGCATCCTGGCCTCCTGACGATGGCGCGGTAGAACTGCCCATAGGCCATCGAGGCTCGCGCACGCAGCGGGCGCGCATACGGGCTCGGAGGGAACCCGCTGCGGCTGGGCGGTCATGCGAAGAAATGCGAGACCCACTGCCGCAACGGCGTGTTGCCATAACTCGGGAAGTCGCATCCATATATTGTCAGGTGAGTCGAATTTATCTTGCGAAGAGAAGCGAATGGAATTAATCGCCTGCTGGCTTGACGGTGAATTGATGGAGTCGGAATGATGCATGGGGAGCCGCGCGATCCGAGCCCGAACGCCAAGCGTGGCCTACCTGAAATCCACTCTGTTCTGCGAACCACTGCGGCCGCGGCGGCGGGTGGAACATTAGTCATCTGGTGGCCGGCGTTCACATACGGAGCCTATGGCGACATCTTCTTCGACAGTGCGATGGCTCTCTGGGCCGTGGCCACGGCCGTACTGCTCTCGGGCCTGGCGCTACGCAGAAGAGTTGCCGTGCCCTGGAGCAGTTGGATCGCATTGCTATTGCCGTCCCTCTGGATTGTTCTGGGTATTACGGCACCGAGGAGCGGGGGTTTCCACTACCTTCATTACTTCGAGGTGCTGATCACCCTGGTGGGTGCTCCATATCTAACCTGGCTTCTGTCGAAAATTCTGCTGTCCGACTATGACGAACTTCCTGCGGCTCAGCGTTTCATGGCCGTCGGCATCACGGTGGTGATCGGTGTCATCGCCTTCTTGCTCGGCAAATACAACGACCTGTTCCTTACATGCGCAGATTTCAATGTGAGCGGCAACAATGTGCCGCCCGGCTGTGCCCAAGGTCCGCCTTTCCGTCTGCGCTGAATACTCGGTAAATGATGGTGGTCGTTCACCGGCCGCGATGGTCAATAAGGTCATGCAGGACATGGTCTGAAGCACTTCAACCATTACATCGGTGCGCCGGCCACGGGCCCGTGCGGCAGCGAAACGACGTCCGCCGATGCCTCAAGACCACCGGCCCAACGCGCCAGCGCGTCTCACCGGGTCCGCGGTTCCGGGGAGGCTTCCTCACGCCGACCAGGTGCCGGCTGGGCGGTGGCGGGCTCCTTGCGTCGGGTGGCGCGATGTGCAGACCAGGCTCCGGCGAGCACGACCAGCGCCATGGCGCACAGCTGGCGGGTGGTGAGCTCCTCGTGCAGCAGCGCGAAGCCGATGCCCGCGGCCACGGCCGGGCTCAGTGCGAGCAGTACTCCGAAGGCTCGTGTGTCGATGTGTCGCAGAACTGTCATGTCCAGCGCGTACGGGATCAGGGATGACAGCAGGGCCACCAGGAGCCCGGTGCCGAGCGCGGCGGGATGGGCCACGACGTGGTCACCGCTGGTGATGGCGGCGATTGGCGTCAGCAGGCAGGCGCCGAACGCAAGTGCCAGGGCCAGACCGGTCCAGTCGGGGAACAGCTGCCCCACCCGGCGGCTCAGCAGGACGTACCCGGCCCGGCATACTGCGGCGGTGCATCCCAGCAGTATTCCGGTGGTGGACAGGGCCCCTCCCGGGGCGGCCAGCAAGAGGACGCCCACGAGCATCAGCAGCGCTATCACAACGTGCTCCAGCCGCCGGGACAGGGCGATCGACAAAACGAGCGGCCCGAGCAGTTCCAGGGTCGCGGCCACCCCGATCGGCAGGTGGTCGATGGCCCGGAAGTAGGCCAGATTCATACCCGCGAAGACCAGACCGAGCGCGATTGCCGACCGCCACTGTGCAGGCGTCACCCCACGCAGCCGCGGCCGGACCAGCAGCCACAGGACGGCGGCTGCGAAGGCCAGGCGCATACCGGCGAGCGCCGTGGGACCGACGGTGGCGTACGCCCCTTTGGCCACGGACGCACCTATCTGAAGACTGACGATCTGAAGGAGTATCAGGATCGGCGCCGCCGCGGCACTCCGCTGTGGCAGGCGGGGGAAGTTCACCGGGCTACTCCTTCAGAGATTCTCATGATCGGCGCCGTCGAAGGCGTGCTGTGCCTGCCGTGCTGAAAACCGCGCCCTTCGTTACGCACCTTCACGGCTCAACCTCACCGTGATGCAATGCTCTTATGCATTTCAACCATTACGGCGGGGAGGCCGCCCGTCTTGCCGCGGACCTGGTCAACCTGACCGCGCCACCACGCCCTGAGCACCTGGAACCGCTGCTCGCCGCCCACGGCGTGGTGCGCCGCACGCTCACCGACGCACAGGCCGAGACCGTCTGGGCCTGGAGCCGACGCCTGGCCGCCTGCTTCGGGCACCAGAGCCTCGAACAACGGTGCCAGGCGATCAACGGACTGCTCGCCAACGCCTCCACCAGCCCCCGCATCTCCCTGCACGACGGCCGGCCCCACCTGCACTACAGCGCCGCCGACGCCGACGCGGCCGATCACGTCCGGGCCATCACGGCAGCCGGACTGGCCTACGTCGCGTGCTCCGCCGACGCTCGGCGTCTGGGGCGCTGCGCACGTCCCACGTGCGGGTTGGCGTTTGTCGACACCTCCCGCAACGGCCGACGCACCTACTGCTCGGTGCGTTGCGCCAACAACGATGCCGTTGCACGTCACCGTCGGCGTCGCCAGAGCAACTCGCAATCAGCAGCCGCACGTGCAGTTTGAACCGCGTATGAAGGAGAGGAGCTTGCTGGGCGGATCGGTTCCCCAGGGGCAGGGTCACCGTCTGCCGGCGGTGAACACCGGCCTGACCGGTCTCGACGGTCACTACAGTCCAGCCTTATGACGATGGTCACCACGCGTGCGGTCGAATACCTGGGCGGCGCGGGGCGGCTGCGGTACCCGCGTGCCGGGTGGGGCGGCGGCCGGGCCGGGCGCCTCGGCGCGGACTTACGGAGTACGGGACCGCGTGCCGGGCGGCGGGTGCGGTGACCGGGCACGGGGTCCGGCTTCCGGCTGACGGTCCTGCGTGCTGGCGGGCACGGCGAAAGCTGAGCGACGCCACCACGGCCCGGCACAGCAGCGCCGCGGCGACGGCGGCGCGGGACACGGGGCGCAGAGCCCGGCAACGCGGGGCAGCGGTCGACCGCCGCCCACTGCGCCACGGCTCGTCCCTGGGGCCGACGAGGGCGGCTACGCCGGCGGCACGGTCCTGGCCGGGGACGGCACGCATGGCGGCGGAGCGTTCCTCGGCGACGTGCTCGACGGCTCCGGTGAACAGGTCCTCGTGGGCCGGAAGTGGCGCTGGGCGGCCCCGCGCGAGACGTCGGTGCGCATCGCGACGACGGAGACGGTGGAGCCCGCCCAGCCGTGCCGCGCCCGTCACTCACCTGTGCCGCACCCCTCGCGCGCCCTGTGCCGCACCCGCCGCACGCCCTGTGCCGTGCCTGTGCCGTGCCTGTGGCGAGTCTGTGTCATTCCCGCCTCAGTCTGAGATGGCTTCGCGGCGCGCCTCGTTGACGCACCGCCGTCGTCGTGCCGCGTCGGCGCGTCCGGTCACATGGCCGGGCGCTTCGCCCAGTTGAACGCTCCGGCTGCCGTACAGGCAGCCCTTGCTGCCAGTTAGGTCAAAATGATAAATAAGGGACGTATCGTCTCCGCAGTTGCCCTCACCACCCTGGTGCTCGGACTCACGGCCTGCAACGACGGCGAGGACGCGGCACCGGCGCAGGACTCGCCGTCGGCCTCCGCCCCGGCGTCGTCCGACCCGGGCAGCAAGAGCCCGTCCGCGGACCCCAGCGACGACGCTGCTGCTCCGGCCGGTGGTGACGTCGCCGCACCGGGCACGAAGTTCAAGATAGGCGACCGAGCGGTCCTGCCGTTCAAGTACGGGACCGACAAGAAGGGCACCGTCGCCGTGACCGTCACGGCGATCGAGAAGGGTGCCGAGGCCGACATGGCCCCCTTCGGTGACAAGGCGAAGGGCATGACGCCCTACTACATCCGGATGAAGGTGGAGAACGTCGGCGGCACCGACCTGTCGTACGCGTCGCTGAGGCTGCGCGGCAAGCTGGAAGGCGGAGGCCCCACGGGCGTCATTCTGATCGGCGACCTCCCGGGCAAGTGCGACAGCGAGACGGCACCCCGCGACTTCACCACCAAGGGCGCGTCGTACGAAACCTGCTCGCTCAGCGCCACGAAGACCGATCCCATCGCGGTTGCCTCGTTCGAGGAGGGTGACGCGTACAGCGACAGCCCGGTCCTCTGGACCAGCTGATCAGCCGTTCCCGTGTCCGCGGGCCGGGCATCCCGTCCCCGACGGCATGCCCGGCCCGCGGCCCACGCTCTACGGCTTCCCGGCGAGGAGCACGGCGCGGTGGCCGCCCGGCTCGCGGCCGATCTCCCGGGTGAAGTCGGACATGAGCTCCGCCCAGCCCCAGAACGTGAACCCGAGGTGCCCGCACGCGTAGTAGTCGTCCTCCCAGCTCCACCGGTCAATCCGGACAACCGGGCGCAGGACGGGCAGTGCACGACCCCTTCGCCACCGCCCTCGGCCCAGTCCTGGAACCGCCCCTTGAAGGGGCCCAGGCGAACTCGATGGGTTCCCACACCGCGTCGACCGGCCGGATTTTGGTCCGGGAGAGCAGGCAGGTGGTCGCGCCCGCGTCTCCCCGGCCGCTGTCGAAGACCGTACGGCCGGTCTGGACGTGAAACCCGTTGGTTCACAGGTCGACCGGGTCCGGGTCTTGGAAGCCGGGCGTTTCCAGCAGGATGAAGGGCCCGTCCAGCCCGGCATGCGCCCGATGACTCAGCGCGAGAATCCGAAGGCTGACGCCCGACAGCGCAGCGCACGTACGCAGGCGACGGAGCCGCCCCCTGTGCGCTTCCTCATCGGTGGGTTGAAGCCTCGGCGGCGGTCGATCGACGGCATACGGTCCCGGGTCCGTACCGGCATTCCGTGGCGGGACGTCCCCATCGAGTACGGACCTTGGAACCGGGTGTACGACCTGTTCCGCCGGTGACAACGGAACGGTACCCGGCAGCGGATCCTCACCCGGCTCCAGTCCCTGGCCGACGCGGAAGGCGCGATCGTCTGGGACCTGAGCGTCGACTCCGCGGTGTGCCGCGCCCACCAGCACGCGGCCGGGGCCCGCAAACAGGGCGACCAGTAGAAGGAACCGCCGGGTGGCGTGTTCACCGAGCCTGGTGATCACGGGCTGGGACGCTCGCGCGGCGGCTTCACCACCAAGCTGCACCTGGCTGTCGAACAGGGTCAAAAGCCCATGTCGACCGTGGTGACGGCAGGGCGGCGTGGAGACTCGCCACAGTTCGAACCGGTGCTGGAGAAGGTTCGCGTGCCCCGCATCGGGCCGGGCCGGCCACTCGTTCGTCCCGATCGGGTACGGGCCGACAAGGCGTACGCCTCCCGCCGGAACCGCGCCTGCCTGCGCCGCCACGGGATCCTCTGCACCATCCCCGACAAGGCCGACCAGGCACGCAACCGCCAGAAGCTCGGCTCCCGCGGCGGTCGGACGCCGCGCTTCGACCCGGCCGACTACCGCGAGCGCCATGCGGTCGAGCGCGGGATAAACCGACTCAAGAGACACCGCGTTGTCACCATGCGCTATGACAAGCTCGCCGTCCGCTACGAGGCGACCGTCCTCGTCGCCGCCATCAGCGAGTGGCTGTGTCCCTTTGCCGTCACGCGGTGGGATCCACGTTCCACGCCGCGGGCAGATCGCTGCCGCAGAAGACGCAGACGAAGTCGTCCTCGCGGACGATGTTGTGCTCCTGGCAGTCGGGGCACCGCCGGAACACCACCTCGTGGGTGAAGCCGGAGGGCCGCCGGAGCTCTACAGCGTCCAGTGCGCGGGCGACCTCCGCCCAGGAGGTGACGTCCGGGCAGTACCCGGTGGACTGGTTGCTGACCTCGTTCACGGTCCACCGGTCTGCCTCGCTCATGAAGCTGATCTCGCCGGCACTCAGAACCATGTCTCCGCCGGCACAGGCCACGTGCTCACTTCGCCGCGGCGCCAGCCGGAGCACACCGTCCATACCGACCACGAAGGTGAACGGTTCGGCCGACTCCGCCACCGATTGCTCCGCGATCCAGCCACCGAAGTCAGCCGCCGAACCGATCCGACGCCCGCCGTCACCAGGCCGCACCGCAGCCTTCAGCTCGACCGGTCCGACATATCGGTAACCCCGTCCCCGCTCGCTCACGTCAGCCAACCCAGACGACCTGTGGCAGTGAACCTTGACCGTTTGCCATCGAAGGTTAACCACTGCTCAGTTCGTGCCATCGAAGATCGACCGCCCAGGTCAATGTGCTGGACACCATCCCCGATTGTCGGTGGCTTCGGAGCGGGGCAGGGCGCCGAGGCGGACTCATCGGCATCCGAGCCGGAACGACTGCGCGGTTTCGAAGCAGCGGGAACACCCTTGATCCACGAGAGGCCGCAGCCCGTTTTCGGTGGCTCGGTCGTCCAGTCCGCCCAGATGCCGGGCCTGTTGTGAGCGGAGGGGCTCAGCGCAGCCGTCGCGCACGCAGCACCAGGTCGTCGGTATGGTGCGCGCCGGCACCGCCGTCGGGTGCCACGCGTGGTCGCTGCTCGTTCACCTCCACCTTCCAGTCGTCGGTGAGCAGGGCGGCGACCATCGAGGGCCAGACGTAGTCAGTCGGGTCGAAGCCGCTGTCGTGCGCCTGCTGGGTGTCCATCCCCGCGTGGTGTACGAGCAGCAGCACGCCGCCGGGCGCGACGGCCGCGAGCAGCGCTCGCTCGGCTGCGGCGTCGGGGGTGCGCAGCAGGGCCGGATACTGCGCGGAGACCAGGTCGAAGGAGGCCGGCGGGAGCGCCGCTTCCGTCAGCGCGGCGTGTACCCAGCGAACGGCGACGCCTGCGTCCCGCGCGTGCCCGGCCGCCCGCTCCAGCGCCACGCCCGAGACCTCGAGCGCGGTCACTTCCCAGCCGCCGCGCGCGAGCCAGACGGCGTCCGCGCCCTCGCCGCAGCCGACGTCGAGCACCCGCCCGGGCGTGAGCCCGGCGACCTCGGCCACGAGCGCACCGTTGGGCCGGCCGCTCCACAGCTGTTGTCGGTCGGCGTATCGGTTGTCCCACTCCGCCCGCACCGCGGGGTCTCCGACGTATCCGTCGCCGGGCAAGGAAGTGTCAGACGCGGGCGGTCCCGCTGCGATGTTGTCGGTCATGGGCCCAACGTCACTCATCGTGGCCCGGTCACGCCACTCCTGTTGCCGCTCCGGCAAAACGGCGTCCAAGAGGCGAGGAACAGCCTGGTGCAGTCGCACTGGACGTCATCGGAACAGATCAGCCGCGGCATCCTTGCCCTGCGCAGTCAATCCTCGATGGCACATACCGTCGTCAATCAATCTTCGGTGGCAATCGGGCAAGGTTCGCTGTCACAGGTCACTGGAGCACTTCCGACACACGCCCTGGCCGGGCAATGTCGGACTCCGTCGCTTCGGTCCGCTGCAGCACCGGGCCGAGCCGACCGCCCGTCCGTCTTCTCAGCCGAGCGGCAGCACGCGAAAACGGGCAAGGACAACGATGGTGTCGTCGTCGACCGTGAAGCCGGGGTCGCCGATCGAGTCGAGATAGTCCGGGCTCGCCCAGAAAGCCTCATGCGCCTCGCGCCACTGGGCCACGGTCTCGAAGCCCTCGCCCTCGTCGATCGCATGGCGCAGATCGACGTCGGCAAGCCGAACCTCGCGGACGCCCACGATCTCCTCGATACAGACCGGCGAGCCCGCGGAGTCGATCACGAGCGCCCGGTCGCCGACCTTGGGCAGAGCCTCGCGCTCGTAGTCCTGTCGGAGGGACGTGGTGGTTGTCTTCTCGCCACGGAGGATCGCGGCAACAAGCATGTCGCGCACCGGGCCGGGAAAGGCGTATTTCGGAAGTGGGGAGTGTTTCGGACATCCCCGATCCTCGCACGCCTCCACAAGAGGCCGTGCAATGCCTTCCGCCGGCCCAGCTGAGGCACTCCCTACCCCGCCCCCTCCGTGACGTTCACCCCGAGCGTCGAGACGGACGAAGAAGAGGTATTCCAGGCCGATGAGAGCCAGCGGCGTCGCTGTGGCCGCGACGGCGGCGCCGACGCTGCGGAAGCCCTTCGTGGCCCGTTCCCGCTGTCTCGTTGGTTGGTGAGAGTTCTCGGCCCGGTTGTTCAGTTCTCTGTGAGCGCGGTGTTCCACCGAGGGCATCAGCTTCCGGTGAGCGGCGCCGCCTGGGTGTGCCGGGCGACCTGCTGCCCGGCGGATACCTCTTCGGCGGACCGCCGCACGGCTTTCCCGGCATACCGCGCCCGGTGGACGGGTACCCGGCCATCGGCCACCTGCCGCTGGACAGGGCCAAACCTGCCGCAGACGCCTACGGTGACGTCCTGGTCCGCATGGCCCCGGACTTCTGGGCCGACGTCCAGGAGCTCACGGAGAAACTCGAATTCGAGCACGAGGAATGGTGGTGCGCGAAGCACAGAGTCGCCGGGTACACGCAGGACACCCTCCTCTTCGGCCTCACGTGATGCCGCGGCCTCAAGGGCGGGGCCGGGGCGGGGTCAGCCCCAGGTCTCGCCGCCGACCTGGTCCGGTCCGAACCAGCGGGAGGTGACGGAGGCGAGCGCCGGTACCGGGCCGCCCTCCAGTCCGAGATGGCCCAGCGCGTGCTTGAAGGTGTGGACCACGCAGGTTCGCACCGGAAGCACCGGCCCGCCGTCCATGTCCCCGCAGGTGTTGGCGGACAGCGGCCGGTTCTGCGGGCCCGCCAGGGCGAAGCAGGCCAGCGTCGTGCGGTGGTCCTCGTACTGGAAGTAGTCGGTGATCGCCCGGTTGCCGAAGTCCATGTGATCGAAGACGACGGCGATGTCCTCGTCGCCGTACGGGGCGGACCGCAGCGCCGGCAGCAGGTCGAGCACCTTCTCGCCGGAGGCGAGCAGCCGGACCTCCTCGTGCGAGGGACCCCAGGGCGGGGGATCGTCGTCCGGGTCCGGCACCTCTCCCGGGTACTCCTCGGTCCGCAGCACCGTGCCCACGGGAGGCCGGTCCCAGCGGGCCTGCCCGCTGACGCTGCCCCAGTTGAGGCTCGCGTTGACACAGAGCCTGCCCGCGACGAGCGCCCACGGGGTCCGGACCACACGCTCGCGCGCCAGCTCGACCGCGAGTCGGCCGAACGCCTCCGGCCGCAGGAGAGTCGGTTCCGGGGGCGCGATGAAGGCGTCGGTCCATATTCCCATGCCCTCTTGTAGCAACGGGGCACGGCCCGGCGCGACCGCGTTTCCGGGAAACACAGTCGAGCGGCGGGTGCAGGGCGGTGAAGGCGGAGCGGTCGCCGGACGGGGCGCCAGCACCCCTGGCCGTCGATGCGTCCCGCTGCGGTGCCGCCTGGGCATGGCCTGTCCGGGTGCGGGTCGGCCACTCTCCGGCCCGGCGCGCGGCGGCATCGGGCTCGGTCGAGAAAGGGCGCGGAACGTGCGCTTTCGGTCGTGATGGAAGGTGGCTGCTACATGGCTGCGTGCGTCATCGGTTGATCGGATCCTGCCTCGCCGGCCCGCACGGCCGGCGAGGAGAAGCCGCCCGGGTCCGGTTCAGCCGGTGATGGAGAAGAAGATCGATCCGTCTTCGGCCCACCACCAGGCGCCCTGGCCCTCGGCCCATTCCGAGTACCAGCTGTCGAGGGCCTTGATCAGTTCCTCCAGGTCGTACCGCAGGTCGGCGTCTACCCGGTCCAGCACCGCCCGGTAGGCCTCCACCGCGGGGCCGGCCTTCGCCAGCGGCCAGCAGCCGATCTCCGGTGAACCCTCCAGGGGGCGGGGGATGCGGAACCCGATCTCCGAGGGCGGACCGCTGTAGATGTACTGGTAGGGCAGCAGGTCCGCCGGGACCCCGGCCGCACTCAGCGCATCGTCCAGAGCGAAGAAGAAGGTGCTTGGGCTTCGGTAACTCGCCAGGGTGGAAGAGTCGGAGGCGTTGCGGTCGATGATGATCTGGAGGGCCGCGTAGTAGGCGCTGCCGGCGTACTCCGCGGTGGAATCGGCCCGACCGGCAACCAGCTCCTCCAACGCGTCCTGAACCGACAGCCCCCAGTCCACCTCCTGGTCATCGAGACCGTCCTGACGCGCCCGCGCCCGCTCCCGCATCCTGTCCAGGAGCCGCGATTCCTCGTCGCTCAGGTCCTGGGCGGGCAGAAAACGCGCAACCTCGCCACGGTTCGCCATGGAGTAATTGATGGTTCGGCTCATGGAGCCAACCTTGTCAAAGGGCACTGACATTCCCGATGCCCGGGGCGTCCACCGGGTGAGTGCTGCGATGCCGAGGCCGAATGCCGTTGCCATGGGGGGCCGGGCGTCATGGTGGTGAGCGTCGCGGGTACCGCGCGGTCCTTCTTCAGCGGCCGAGCCGTGCCGTTCAACGATCGGGGCGTCCCCCAGGTGCGGGCAGCGGCTGCCGTCCGGCCCGCAGGAGTTTGTCGGCCAGCAGCCGGGCGGGGCCGGTGCGGTAATCCTCGTCGCCCCGATGGCCGCGTTCGACGTCGGCGAGGACCTGCCGCGGCGAGCGCACCGTCCACCGCGGTCCGTTCGACCAGGCTGCGGTCCCTGGTGAGTGGGAGCCGGGCTGCGTGGTCGCGGGCGAGGCCGTGAGGACCGGGACGGGCAGCTCCAGCAGCAGGCGGACAGGGCTTCACGCGCTCGACGACGAGCCGGCCGACCGGTCACGGTGCTCTCCGGCAGACCACCCCGGCCCCGGCACGCTGGGCGGCAGGGAGTCAACAGGCCGTACTCCCGAATCGATCGGGTGAACTGGCCCGCGAGAGAGGTTGCTGCCCATGCGGCTGTAAAAGATCAGCAGGACTTCAACCGCCCAGCCGCTTCTCCACCTTCTGGGAGTACCATGCGTGCACCTTTCCCGTTCACGGCCCTGGCTGTGGCCATGCTCGTCAGCACGGCCGCACCGTCGGCCTACGCCGCTCCCGAGGCCAGTCCGTCGGACGTCGGCGGGTTCGTCACCGACGGAGACCATGTACACGTCTCCAGCACACCGCCCGCGACAGCATCGGCACACGGATGGTGGCTCGACCCGCTCGGAAAGCACAAGAACGCGAAGGCGAAGGTCACCATCTGGCTCCAGACCAGGCACGGAGACACCTGGAAGACTGTCGCATCAGGATCCAAGAGCGTGAAGGCCGGCGGCAAAGGAGCCAGTTCCCGCCGCGCCAACGCCCGCAAGGAATGCGGGAGCAGGGACAAAACCAAGTGGCGCAGCGTCGTCGATGTCGACCTGATCGGTATCGCGGACTCCCCTGAGAAGGCGGTCACCAAGACCGTCACCCTGTCGTGCGGAGCATAGAAGCGGAACCGAAGTAGGACATGGACGCAAGTGACCCGACCCTCATCATGGGACTGCACGGGGTATTTCGCCGGCACCCGTGGATCGCCGGCATCCTTGCCGAGAACGACCTGGCGGACGAGGACGCCTTCAGTCTTGCCGTGACCAGGGCGGAAGCCTACGGCTGGAGCAGCACTCACCTGGGCCGCGGTCCGCTGGACGGCTGCCGGTGGGGACACAACGATGCGGGGGAGGACTGGACGGAGGACGGCCTTGTCCGCCAGCTGGTCTGGATGCAGGTCGCGGTACAAGAACAACTGCACGGACAGCGACTTCCCCTTCTGCCAGTGGCCACCGTCCTCAGCGATGCACTGCACCACATGGGCGTGTACACGCTCACCGGGGTTCACGCGATCGTGCCCCTGCACCTGCCCACGGACGACGACCTCGCCTACCTGTCCCAGGCCGCGGACTGGGTGGCCACTTCGGGGCCAGGACCGGCGGCCGACTGTGTCATCACCATCGCGGCCCGGGAATCAGCCGGTCTGTCGAACCGGGCACGGCAAGTCGACGTACAGCTCCTCGAACACTCCTACGGGCGCCTGTCCATCCACCCCGGCGAACCCGCCCCACCGACACACGGGCTGGCTCGATCACTTGCCGGGGAAGTACAGGCCGAGGGCATGCAGAACGTGGCATCGATCCCCTGCTCCCTGCCGCTCTGGTCGCTCGATAGCGCCACCTGGGCGGCCGAGGTCATCGCCACCGCACTGCGCGACATCGGCGTGACGGAACCAGTGCTCCTGACCATCTCCAGAAATGGCATCGAGCCGGCGTGGAAAGAATGAACCGGACCACAAACGCACTTGGCCAGGAGCGACCGGAGGCCGGCCCCGAAACCGGCTCGGAGCCGACAGGCGGCACACACCCGCGCACGTTGCCCGGGGCGGTCCCACGCGACGTGCGAGCGGAGCGCGGGACCACCAAACCCTGCCGCCCTGTCGGAGTCGGGCAGAAGCACCATGGAAGACACTTCTGTTATCCCGCTCCCGCTGCAGCGCACCAGAGTGATGACAGCGCAGGCCACCACACGCACCTCCATATCGCGCCTGACCCCGCCACACCGCTCACCACGCAGTGCCGTACGGCGGGGCCGCGGTGCATGCTGCAGAGTTGCCAGTCCTTGTCCACGCCGTCGAGTGACTCGCTTCGCCTGCCGTGCCGTCACCCTGCCCGAGCCCGCGGGCATGGCGCCCCTGGCCCTCGCTGCCGAACCGCACCGGCTGTCCTCGCCGCCAACTCGCATGCCGGTGCGCCCGCTCCTGACCCGGTACCCGGCTTCGTCGTTGCATTCGTTCCGCCGACTGCCGTGTCAGTCCGCCCGGCTCAGGCGATGACTCCGACGTCTTCAGCACCGGGCCGGTACCCGCCCCGGTGCTCATGGGCTCGACCCGCCTCACCGGGCGGCCGTCGCGAAGGAACTGACCCCACATGGTGGACCTGCGGGCCCTGAGCCCCGACGACGCACCAGCCCTCACCCGCATCTACAGCGGCGCCTCCATCCGGTACACCACCGGCAAACCCCTCACCCCCGACCAAGCCCACGAAAAGATTCGCACCTCCCTTGCCAGAGCCGCCGAGAACCCCCGGATGCAGTGGAGTTGGTGCATCCTCAGAGAATCCCGGACGATCGGCCTGATCTCTCTGCGCCGCCGAACTCCCTCCACGGGCACCATCAGCTACATCCTTTGCGAGGACTGCTGGGGAAGGGGCTACGCCACCCAGGCCGTCACCCAGGTCATCCCTGTCGCCTTCACCGGCGCAGGTCTGAACCGGCTGGAGGCCATGCACCACCCCGAGAACCCCGCCTCCGGCCGCGTCCTGACGAAAGCCGGATTCACCCGCGTCGGTACAGCCGACCGAAACACCAGGCACGGCCCGGCCATCCCTTACGAACTGTACAAACTGGAGAACACCAGCAGATGAGACGACAAAGCGCGCAGTTGGCCCGCACCGACGCCATACCGAACGGAATACCTTGACCCCGAACTGCTGCTGGCCGCACCGCCGCAGGAACGCCAGCCGCGACCGCGTAGGCGTTTGAGCTGCCCAGACCGTTCCCGCGGCAGCCTCCCGGTACACCAGACGTCGGCGGTCCGCCTGGGCGAGGGCACCGAGGGAAGACGATGCTCGCCGGTCCGTCGAACTGCACCCCCTTTGAGACGGAGGCACGACACACTGGTCGAGTGATTTCCTGGCTGCACCGCCGCTGGTTCGGGCTCCGGTCCCGTCCGCACCGCGACTTCGACAGCACCGACCCCACCGCGAAACGGACCGCCCGAATCATCTGGACATTGCTGACCGGAGCAACCTGCCTGGTGCTGGGCCGCACAATCACCTGGGCATCTCGGACCGTGGGCGCATCCTCAGAACTGACGACCAGGCTCGGTGTGTGGATCCTGCTCTCCGTGTTCACCGTCGCGCTGGTCGCGGTCACTGCTGGACCGGGCCGTACCCGTCGGCCGGCACCGGTCACGCTCGTCCTCGTGACCGGCTTCATCCTGCTGATGACGTTGTCCGGGCCGTCCTGAACGGCCTTGCCGAGGATTCCAGGAAAACTGATGGGAAACGTCGCCAGAGACCATTGTTCTGGCCTTCCGCATCACCAAAGCCCCGGGGCCAGGGGTCCGCGTAGGGTCGACCGACCGGACCACTCCGTGCCGTTGCTCGGCCCGTCGTGCCGGAACCGGGGCAGTCGCAGGGCCGAGGCCGAGACCAGAGGATTCGCCGCCGAGGCCGTGCGCCACGGTGTGCCGGTCCACCGGCTCCGAACGCCGGGTGGCGAGTCGTCGGAGGACGTCCAGGCCCGCTACGTGGGCCTCTGGGGCAAGGTCTGCTCCGGGGTGCGGCAGCCCACCCTCCTCGTCGGGCACGGTGGGGGCGTCGCCTGCCTGTTGCTGTGGCTCACCGGAAGCGGATTCGACCGGTACCTCCAGCATGTGCCCGGGTCCGCCGGGGTCACGTGCGTGGAGATCGGCGGCCCGGCTCCGCGCGTGCGGCCCATGAACGTCTCGCCCGCGGACCTGCCCGTCCTCCTCAACGCCCGTACCGCCCGATGAGAGTCGGGACGGTACGGGAGCGGGGATGCCCGTCAGGCTTCCGGGGCGCCGCCGAAGCGCTCACGGTAGGACTCCAGGTCCTCCTCCGTGATCTTCGCGAAGAGCACCGGCGGCACCGTGAACGCGGTACCGGCCGGGACGGTGTCCAGGGACTTGGCCTGCTCGGCGGTCACCCAGGTCGCGGTGTCGTTCTCCAGATCGAAGGCCCCGCGCATGGCGGCGGCCGACGTCGGGATGAACGGCTCGGAGACGACCGCGTACAGGTGGATCAGGTTCATCGCGGTACGGAGGGTCAGTGCGGCGCCGTCGGCGTCGGTCTTGATTTCCAGCCAGGGGGCCTTCTCCTCCAGGTAGGAGTTGCCCGCGGACCACAGCGCACGCAGGGCGGCGGCGGCCTTGCGGAACTGGAGCACCTCCATGTGCTCCTCGTACTCTCCGAGCAGTCGTGCGATCTCCTCGCCCAGCTTCGCCTCCGCTTCGCCGGTGGCGTGCCCGGCCGGGACCTCGTCGCCGAACCGCTTGCGGGAGAAGGACAGCACGCGGTTGACGAAGTTGCCGAGGGTGTCGGCCAGGTCCTTGTTCACCGTGGCAGTGAAGTGCTCCCACGTGAAGGAGGAGTCGTCCGACTCGGGGGCGTTGGCGATCAGGAAGTAGCGCCAGTAGTCGCCGGGGAGGATCTCCAGGGCGGCGTCGGTGAAGACGCCGCGCTTCTGGGAGGTGGAGAACTTGCCGCCGTAGAACGTCAGCCAGTTGAAGCCCTTGACGACGTCGACCTTCTTCCACGGTTCGCGCACGCCGAGCTCGGTGGCCGGGAACATCACCGTGTGGAACGGGACGTTGTCCTTGGCCATGAACTGCGTGTACCGGACGGTGTCGTCGGCCTCGTACCACCACGACTTCCAGTCGCGGGTCTCACCGTCGCCGGCGGTATCCGCCCACTCCTTCGTCGCGCCGATGTACTCGATCGGGGCGTCGAACCAGACGTAGAAGACCTTGCCCTCGGCCGCGAGCCCCGGCCAGGTGTCGGCCGGGACGGGGACTCCCCAGTCGAGGTCACGGGTGATGGCGCGGTCGTTCAGACCCTCGGTCAGCCACTTGCGGGCGATGGACGTGGACAGGTGCGGCCACTCGCCGCTGACGGTGGCGATCCACTCCTCGACCTCGTGCTGGAGCTTGGACTGCAGCAGGAAGAGGTGCTTGGTCTCGCGGACCTCCAGGTCCGTGGAGCCGCTGATCGCCGAGCGCGGGTTGATCAGGTCGGTCGGGTCGAGCACACGGGTGCAGTTCTCGCACTGGTCGCCGCGGGCCTTGTCGTAGCCGCAGTGCGGGCAGGTGCCCTCGACGTACCGGTCCGGCAGGAAGCGGCCGTCGACCGGCGAGTACACCTGACGGATCGCTCGCTCCTCGATGAAGCCGTTCTCGTTCAGCTTGCGCGCGAAGTGCTGGGTGATCTCGACGTTCTGCTGCGAGGAACTGCGCCCGAAGTGGTCGAAGGCCAGCTCGAATCCGTCGTACACGGCCTTCTGCGCGTCGTGCGCCTGCGTACAGAACTCGGCGACCGTCAGCCCGGCCTCCTTGGCTGCCAGCTCGGCCGGCGTGCCGTGCTCGTCGGTGGCGCAGATGTAGAGGACGTCGTGACCACGCTGGCGGAGGTACCGGGAGTACACGTCCGCCGGAAGCATCGACCCGACCATGTTGCCCAGGTGCTTGATCCCGTTGATGTAGGGAAGCGCGCTGGTTACCAGGTGTCGAGCCATCCTTGGATGCTCCATTTCGTACGTACGGCGCCGGTGGCGCTGCCACGGCGGGCCCAGGTCGGGAGGCCGCAGCCGACGCGGTCATTCCGATCGCGCGCCATCGTCACGCACGGTGACGAAACGGGGCTGCAAGCCGTCGCCATCGTATCGAACCGGGGGTGGGGTCAGCCGGTGGGTTTTCGCGCCGCACACCGCCGCGCCCGAAAAGCACTCGGCCGTCCGGGACAGGCGGCCAAGCGAGTCCCGGACGGCCGAGGCGTTCCCCATCCTACGGCTACCGCCCACGGCGGATCTCGCGCCGCGAGTACGCCCCCAACCCCCATTCCGAACCACAGCGAGGAGGTGGACCGCATGATCAGGAACCGCGAGCCCCGTCGACTCCGCGTCGTCGTGGGGCAGGGATACGCCGGGGGCCGCTCGCGGTGCGAGCCGCGACGCAGGATGCCCGCCGCCTCTCGGTACACGTGCTGACAGCCGAGGCCGCTGCACGCTGGCCAGACCTCCCCGGCACCACAGCCTTCGTCCACGTTCGAGGAAACCGACGGGCTCGCGGCCCGCGCGCTGTGGCTGTCTGCGCTCCTGCGAGGTCTGCCCAGCAAGGGCTGGGATGCCAACAATGATCACGCCTTCGCATTGGCAACTCACCCTGAAGAGATCGCGGGGATGTGCTGTGCGGCGTGCGAAACCTTCGATTGGCTAGGAGCGGCACATCAAAGTTTCCTGTCAAAGTCAATTTTGACGCCTCCTCGTTCGAGAGGGGAGGGGTGTTCCGGTGCGGACGCCAGGAATGGGATATTCACAAACGCTATTTAGCCGTTCGGGTGTGAAGATCGCGGTGGGACGTCGTGGCGGCCGTAGTTTCGTCACGCTGTTGTCCGTGCTCAGGAGTCGGAAGGTCACGGCCTCCTCTGGCGGAGGCGCCGTCATGCCGCGGTGAGGCGCTCGGCGAACAGATCGCCGAGTTGCCGGGGTCCGCTGGTTCATGGACGTGTCGCCGGCCGCGGGAGTGTGTCCCTGGCCAACGGCTGATGCCGCTGAAAGGGCTTTTCCTGCATGCCTCTGAAGACCGCACTCCGCCGAACACCGCTCATAGCGGTGGCCGGAGCTCTCGTGATCACCGACTTCACCGCGGGGCCCCGCCCCGGCCGCCGCGCCGCAGGGCGCTGACGGGATGCGTTCCGTCGTTGCCTTCGGTGCCACTGGTGTCTCCGCCCAGAAGGCCAAGACCAGCTGCACACGGACTTGTGGCAGTACCAGCGAGCCGTCCGTGCTCACGGTGACCGACACGCGGGGCAAAGCCCGCGGTCGGATGACCGGCGCAGCGACCCAGTCGGAGAAGCCGAACTCCAAGTCGCGCAACTGGAAACGCCAAGCAGAACAGCAAGGCAGGAACCCGGCTCAACCAGTGCTACGGAAACAACCGGATCATGGAAGGTGACGGCTTCTTCGTGAAGGCGAAGTAGCCCCCACAGGAACCAACCCCGCAGACCCTGGCGCCGGAAGGCCGCCAAACTGCCACCACCGCCACGTAGGCTCTGCCCGAACCAAGCTGAAGGGCGGCCGCGATGCCCCACGCGTCTCAGTCCATGACGCTCTTCGTGGAAAACGGCCGGTTCGAGATCGACCCCACCGAACCGGACACAGACGAAAGCCCCGACACCCAGCCGCCGCTCGGCGAGCCGGCCAACGGGCTCATCGCGGCCACCAACAACGCCGCCGCCATCCACACCGGCATCAAAAAAGGGCAACGTCCACCTCGACACCTGCCTCTTCGACACCGAACCCGCCCTCGACCCCGACACCTGGGACGAGGCGATCGACACCACCCTCACCTCCACCACCGGCTACGCCCGCATCGGCTCCTACGAGCACGCCATGGACCTCAACATCGCCCACCAGGGTCCGGGAACCCACCGGCTGCGCCTGCACGCCAAGGGCCGCGACTCCCAACCCGGAGCCAGCCGACGCCGCAACTCCAAGCCCAGCGCCGAGCACTACCTGTTCCACATCTGGCCCGCCCCGGCCGCTCCCGAGACCGTACACAAGGCCACCGACACCGTCGGCCACACACTGCGCACCCGGCTCGCGACAATGGCCGAGCGGGGCGCGAAGTGGTCCCTGGACGACTGGGTCGGCCCCCTCACCGTGAACATCACCGACGGGACGTTCTCCCTGCAGGCCCCAGACGCGCAGACGAGGCCGCAGCCCACTGGCCTCATCCCCACCGAGAAGGACTGGGCCCCGATCTCCACCACGGCATCGACCGGCACCGTCACGGTCACCCTGCACCCCGCCGACCGCGACCCGGGGCCCGATCCGCTGTCATGGGACGAGATCGCCGAAGCCGTCGTCCGCTCCACCACCGCCACCTGGTCCTGTGCACAGCCGACGGCCCCACCAAGGACCACGAGGAAACGGCCCTGCACGGCTCCCGCCAGTACGGCATCCGCGTCCACACCCGCCGCACAGCCGACGGCGAAGACTACCTCGTCCAGACATGGATGCACGGAAAGAAGTGGCCAACCATGACCCGACCGCTCGGCCCCTGGCCCGTCCGTGTCGACGAAGGACAGTTCTACATCGCCCCGAGAGCACCCACGCCAAGGGCCTGGACAAACGTATGGAACGCGCACCGGACCACGCCTGCAAGAACGCAGGCCTGATCGGATCCTCCGAGGACACCGCGTGCGTACTGGCCGGCATCAACTGCGGCACCATCATGCTCTCCGTCCTCCGGACCGACACCGACCCGGGCCCGGACCCCGCACCATGGGACGAGACCGAGGAAACCGACCTCACCTCATCAACCGGCGACTTCCGCTACAGCGCCCTCATGGGCAACACCGGCGAAGACCCGCAGGAGCCGTACGAAACCAACCTCGCCCACGCAGGACCCGGCACCCACCGACTACGCCTGCACACCCGGGGACGGGACACCAACCCCGACGGCGTGCAGGACGACGACGAACCGATCGCGGAACACTACCTGCTCCAGGTCTGGCCGAAGCGCACACCGTGGAAACTGGAGCAGCCCCGGTCCGCCGGCAGATGTTCGGCAGCGCCTTCCGAAAGGGATCGACAGATCAAGGACGGTGAAGGGACGAACACGTACTTTGCGCGCCCGGTCCGCCCCGGAGCCCGTGCGCGACCCACGTAAGGAGAAGGCCGCAGGCGTTCAGCTGATCGAACGGACCAACTCCCTCGCAGCCACTCCCGCGGGTACCGCTCTCATTTCACGAAGCAGAGCACCTGCTCAGCCTCTTGGACGCAGTGCAATCCTCCGTCACCCGACCGGCGGCTCGACCAGCATCGCGGAGTGGCCCGCCTTGACGGTGAACGCGCCCCGGACCCAACTTCGGTCACTGTCCGGTCGTTTATGAGAATGGCTGACCCTTTCAGCGTACGGTCGGTGCCGTACGTCGAGGATTGCCGAAGCCCTGGTACGGGCACCGAGGAGCTGTCGATGCTGGACCGGGATGTGCTGCGCGCCGCGCGCCTGGCTGCTTACGGGGCCGTGAGCACTCGGCTCTCCTTGCTGAGCGACCACCGGCTCGAGGAGGTCGTGGCAGCCGCTATCCCGCTCGGGTCGGGCATCGGCGGCAGGTCGGCAGAGCTGGACATCAACGGAACGCGCGTCTTCGTCAAGCGGATTCCTTTGACAGACACCGAATTGCGCCCGGAGAACATGCGGTCGACGGCGAACGTCTTCGAACTGCCGATGTTCTACCAGTACGGGGTGGGCTCGGCCGGGTTCGGCGCCTGGCGGGAGCTTGCCGTGCACACCATGACCACGAACTGGGTTCTCGGCGACGAGCATGCGGGATTCCCCCTGATGTACCACTGGCGGGTTCTGCCTGATTTCCCTCCCGAAGGATTCACCGACGAGTTCGGGGGCCTGGAGGGAGCCGTTTCCCACTGGGAGGGATCACCCGCCGTTCGCTCCCGGCTGGAGGCCATCGGCCAGTCCTCGTGCAGTCTGGTGGTCTTCTTGGAGCACGTGCCGCACACACTCGCCGGATGGCTGGCCGACCACCGGAAACCCACTGTTCCGGAAGGCGGGGACGGCTCGCCCTTCCGCTGGGTGGAGGAAGCTCTGATGAGCGGAGCTGCCTTCATGAGTTCTCGCGGACTTGTCCACTTCGATGCTCACTTCGACAACATCCTGACCGATGGCCGCCAGCTTTACTTCGCCGACTTCGGACTTGCCCTGAGCTCCCGCTTCGACCTTGCGGCGGACGAGTCCAACTTTCTCACGGACCACCTCGCGTACGACCGCTGCTACACGGCGAGCCACCTGCTCCAGTACCACTTGCTCGACGGCGTGCGCGGTGACACGGAGCGCGAAGTCTTCCTGCACGACTGGATCGCGGGCCGGCGCCCTGGCGGCATCCCGCCCGAGATCACGGCCATCATCGACCGGCACGCACGCCCTACCGTCGTTGTGAACTCCTTCTTCCGCCACCTGTTCACCGAGAGCAAGCAGACGCCGTTCCCGGCCGCCGAAATCGAGCGGCAGTTGGGCGCCGGTGCCACAACCCCGACCTGATCCATGCCCTCGCCTCGGTTGCCACGGGTCGCTGTCCACCGACGGACCTCTGGTGCACTTTCTGGGGTTCCTGCCACCCCGGCGCAGCGAGCTGCCGCTGTCCACGCCCACCAGCAGGCCGCGATGCCCAAGGAGCACCTAAAGGTTGTTGCAGAAGGGTGGGTGTGGGCAGGCCGGGATGGCGTTCGGCCTGCTGGTCCAGCGGGTCATGGCGAGGTTGTGCATGGTGGCGACGGCTTGGACGGCATGGTGAAGGCCGTCTCCTTTCTGGCGGCAGTCGCGGAGGATTTTCCAGTTCTTCATGCGGGCGAAGGTGTGCTCGACGCGGGCGCGGACGCGTCGGTGTTCGGCGTTGTCCTCCTCCTGACCGCGTAGGGGTGGGCGTCCGGCTCTTCTGCGGTGCGGGACGATCAACCCGGTTCCCAGGCAGGCGCCGTCCGCGATGACCGTTGTCCCGGCAGCGGCGGCGGCCAGGTCCGATTCCCGCCAGGCGTGTGCCTCGGCCTTGTTTCCGAGGACGGGGCGGGCTGAGGCGATCACCGGGCGGCTGTCCGCATCGATGATGACCTGCACATTCGCTGAGAACCGATAGTTGCGGGAGGACGTGGCGAACCTGCGGTCGCGGACCGGGGGCCGGGGTTCCGCCCACGATCCACAACCGTTCAACATCCGCGACGGGCCGCGGCGCCGGCTCCAGCGCGAGAAGCGGCCGCAGGCGATGAATGACCCGGCAGACGGTGGCCGCGGAGCAGCCGAACAGCGGGGCGAGCTGGCGCATCGTGAGATTGGTCCGGTAGTAGACGGCCACCAGGAGGACCCGGTCCGCCAGCGGCAGGCACCACGGGCGCCCTCCACCGGGACCGTTTCCTCCCCGCTCCCGCACTGCCTTCACCAACTTCTCGAACCGGCCCATTCGCAAGCCGGTGGACGTCTCCCCCACAACGGCTCAGCCCGCAACACCCCACCCATACAAGAGGAACGCCCCATCCTGGACGTTCTGCAACAACCTTTAGCCGACTGGGTACTCCTCCACGCCGGGGAGGCGAAGCCGGCCCCGCCCTGCTGCACGATCCGCTGGTCGCCACCGCGATCCGCGGCCGCGAGCTCCATCGCGGCGCGGTCATCGGCGTCGCCCAGCTCACCGACTGCCACTCCGACCAGGGCCCCAAGCACTGCGCTGGCCCCTGGGCGCAGCGCAACGTTTACCACCTGGCCCTCGACGACGTCCACGAACTGCCGCTTCCCGTGCCTGGAGCTGATGAGGTGCCCGTCAGGGCGTGGCGCTGGCAGGGACGAGTCGGGTGCATCCGGCGAACTGGTCAGTAAGTGCGGTTGATGGGGCGGTGGTTCACGCATGTCGTTACTCTCCAGGGCATGACATCCCAAGGGCGTAGTGCCGGAACTGTCTTGTGCATCGTCGTGGCCATGATCAGCATGATCACGGCGGTGATCCTGTCGGCGGTCGCGTTGGACGCGGCCTCCAAGGTGGCTGATGAGCCACTGGGTGACGCCGGCAGCGCGAGGACTCTTTACGCGGACTCCAACTGCCGTGCTGATCGCGACGCCGCACCCACTCAGGCGGACATGAAGTGCCTCTTCGAGTACCAGTCGGCCAATCAACAGGGTGCGGCGCTCTGGGAAAGGGAGACTGCAGCACGGCAGGCCGACATCCAGGCGAAGGGCGACTTGGCGATCGTCTTCGGTCTGCTCGGCGTGACCTTCGCGGTCTGCGCCGTGGTGTCCAACAGGGGCCGCCGGGCCGGGCCGCAAACCACCGCGATATGAGGCGGCCCTGCGACTGCCCCGGCGTAGTGGGGCAGTCGCAGGCGGGCTACGTGGGTCTGGGGGGTGCCCCTATGTCTTTGAAGGCGTTGTTGTACCGAACTTGATGGACGTGTTTCCCCAAGTCAGGCATGACGTCGAGGACGGCGAGGGAGGCTCGGGCTGACGTTTTGTCTAGTCTGTGGAGGTGCGAGATGGCGTCGGTCGTGGGGTTGCTGGAGGACCGCGAGCTAGCCGCGCGGGTTCGCGTGGAGGGACTGCAGGAGGAAGCGGACCGGGTACTGGCCGAGCTCGCCCAGGCGGAGACGGACTGGCAGGAGTGGCTGATCGCCCGGCAGCGCGTGGACGAGGTCTTGTCTGCGCCGCGGCGCTCGGAGACCGGCGTAGTCGGCCCCGTCTCGGTCGAGAACTCGTGTGTGCTGAAGCCGGAGGTGGCGGCCGAGGTGCCGTCCGTTGGGACGCCCGCGACGGGTGCTGCGCGTGCAGGTTCGATCGTGCCGGTGTGGCGGCCCGCGCTGACTGTGGATGTGCTTGCGGTGGACTACCAGCAGATCCTTGCCGCCCTGGCGGAACGCCGCACGAAAGAGGATGGGGTGATGACGTGCCAGGAGATCGCCGTCGTACTCGGGCTGGAGCTGTGCCCGGCCAGCGTGGAAGGGGTACGGTCGAAGATGAAGCGGCTCGCGGACCGCGGCTGGGCAGCCGAGCCGGCCCCCGGCCGGTTCACCCTTGCCGACGGGCCATCCTGCGGCTCATGAGCACCGAGACAAGGGATTCTTGTATGGATGGCAAGCCCCCACTGTGCGTCGTGATCACCGGGCCTTCCGCCGCCGGGAAGTCGACGTTGGCAGCCGCCATCCAGGAGCACGCCCGTGAGCCCCTGTTGCGTTTCGGAGTGGACGAGCTTTACCGCATGGTTCCCGGGCAGTGGGCCGGTGGCGTTGCAAATGCCCGATTCGCAGAACGCGGTTTCACCTACCAGGATGTCCCGTCCATGCCTGGGGCGCGCCGGATCGACAATGGTGTCGACGCCGTCGCCATGCTCCTTGCGATGAACGCGGGGATCGTGGGAATTCTCGGCGCTGGCGTCGGTGTGATCGTCGACGGTCAGGCGTTCGAGCCTGTCGTCAACACGGACCTCGAAGGCCGACTCCAGGACTTGCGTGCACGGGGGCTGGCCCGGGTTGCCTTCATCGAGCTCTCGGTCACCGACGAGCCGCTGGCTGACCGGCAGCGCCGCCATGCTCATCCGGTCGGCCTCTCTCGGCATCAGAACAGCCTGCCCAAGCAGGCCACCAAACCCGACCTCGTCGTCGAGACGAGCGGTATGCCGGCCGCTGAGGTGGCCTCGTTCGTGTGCCGTTGGCTCGAAGAGGAGTATCTGGAGGCGTGACCGCGGGCTTACCGGCCACACCTTGTCTCCGATCGGTGCAGATCACAACCTGATCAGGCATGATCTGCTCTGTGAACGCGACAACGTCCGGCCCCGGGCCGGTTCACGCTCGCCGATGGGCCAGCCTGCGGCTCATGAGTATGGTCATCGACCACAGGACCATTCGCTCGTGGACGGCGGGCAGCGTCTCGTAGTCGCGTACCAGCCGACGCAAGCGGAACAACCACGCGAACGTCCGCTCCACGCACCAGCGCCTCGGCAGCACCACGAATCCCGATACGTCGTCCGAGCGTTTGACGATCTGCATGGTGAGCTGGAGCTTCTCCTTCGCCCAGACGACCAGGCGGCCCGCGTAGCCGCCGTCGGCCCACACCAGCATGAGCTTCCTGTGGCGGTCCCGCACGCGCTTCAACAGCGGCGCCGCCGCGTGGCGGTCCTGGACGCTCGCGGTGGTCACCATGACCGCGAGCAGCAGGCCGCGGCAGTCCACCACGATGTGGCGCTTGCGCCCCGGCACTTTCTTTCCCGCGTCGTATCCCCTTGAGGACGCGGGCACGGTGGCCGCGGCCCGTACCGACTGCGAGTCGATGATGGCGGCGGTCGGCTCCGGATCGCGGCCAGCCTCCTCGCGCACCAGGCCGCGCAGCCGGTCGTGCAGTTCGGCCAGCAGCCCCTGCGCGCCCCAGCGCCTGGCGAACGCGTAGACGCGGTCCCACGCAGGGAAGTCGCCCGGCATGGCCCGCCACGTGATCCCGCCGGCGACCAGGTAGCGCACGGCATCCAACATCTGGCGGTGGCAGTAGCTCTCCGGCTGGCCGCCCTTGCCGTTCATCCACGCCGGTACCGGCATCGCGTCCCGCACGACCACCCACTCCGCGTCCGACATGTCCGAGGGATACCGGGGCTCGCGGTCCGGATGGTCGTTTGCGTTCCCAAATCGGTGAGCGAGGCAATCACATGACCGAGCAACCGAGTTGGACTGTACCGGCACGAACCCGCAAGACTGCGACACGAGGGCCCCCTGTTCAGGTCGCTCGGACTTCGACAATCCCGAGCTGGACAGAAGGCCCCGCCTTCATACATATCGGATCCGAAGATCACGCGGCCGAGTCACCACACTCGAACTGGCGCCTAACAAGGTCGGTACGACAACGGCTTCTGACTGCAAACCATCGGGTGGCTTCAAGCTAACGGGACATCAACGGGGGTTCACACAATTCACCCGTCCAGTCTTTCCCTCACCTGTGGCTCCTCGATGGCCGAGGCGCTCTTGGGTTTGAACGCTCAGCTTCACACCCCGCCGTTGCCGGTGACGCATGTGAGCGCGGGAACGGATCTTGGACACTGATCCGGGGACCAGCTCTCCTCTCCTTCCTCCGTGGCTGTTCCCACTTGTCGTGAGCGACTTCGTGTCGCACTTTGAGCTGTTTGTTTCCTCTCCTGGAGGGCTGTTCGCCGCGGATGGAGGAGCCCGAGCTCCGGGTTGCCGGGGCGAGTCCGGCGTAGGCGGCGAGGTGTCCGGCGGTCGGGAAGGTGCTGCCTTCGCCGACCTCGATCAGGATCCGGGCTCCGGTCCTGACGCCGACGCCGGGCATCGACGTCAGGACCTTCGAAAGAGGGTGGGAGCCCAGCAGTTCCTCGATCCGCCCGGCCGGCAGTTTGCGCTGGTCAAGCACGGCGGCCAGCGAGGCGGCCAGGCTCGGGACGATCAGCGCGGCCGCCTCGGTCCCCGCAACGGTGACGGTCTGCTCGTCCAGGGCGGCGAAGATCTCCTCGACCAGCCGCTCGGCCATCCGCGGTGCCTTCGGCCGCAGCAGGGTGACCAGCCGCCGGCGGCCGGCCTTGCGGATCTGGGCCGGCGACCCGAACCGTTCCAGCAGCGTGAGGACGGCCGGGTGCTGCAACCGCGGCCCCAGGACCCGCTCCAGCGAGGGATGGATCTGGGGCAGCAGGCCGTGCAGCCGGTTCGCGACCCTCGTTGCCTCCCCGGCCAGGTCGTCGTCGAATCCGGCGATCATCTCCAGCTCGGCGATCGTCTCGTCCTCGCCGTCGATGGCCCGCAGCGTGTGCGGCATCGCGCGGGCCGCGTCCGCGATGATGAACGCGTCCTTCGCGTCCGTCTTCGCCTCACCGGGATAGGGGTCGGCGATCCGGCGCATCGTCAGGCCGGGCAGGTAGGCGACCGGGCAGCCCATGTCCCTGGCGACGGCCAGCGGCAGGGCGCCGATCGAGGCCGGCTGGTCGACCACGACCAGCACTGTCCCGTGCTTGGCCTGCAGCTTGGCGAACAGCTCGCGGAGCTTGGGCTCGGTGTTGGGCAGCCGCTTGTCGAACGCCTTCTTGCCGGCCGGTGTGACGGCGGTGGCGTGGTGTTCGCCCTTGCCGACGTCCAGGTCGAGGAAGGCGTCGATGTCACTCGTGTCGATCACGTGCAGGCCCCTCCATCACGCTTTCGTCCGGCCTTGCCTCGGCACCGAGCTGCCACATCCACGTTACGGAGAGCTCTTCCGGCCTTGGGTGAAGCCGGTGCTCAAGCCCCTCATCAGCGGTCCGTCGATGCCTCCGGACCCGGTGACACCGCCCCCCCGGATCATCAACAACAATGCCGTTGCTTTTGGGACTGGTAGGGCGTTGGGCTATTTGTGTTGGTGTTGCGTCTGGAGCGGCTGGGGTTGGGGATCTTGACCCGGTCCTGTCCGCCTGAGTTGGTGGACCGGGTCGTTGCCGAGGTGGGATGCGCGGAGAAACGTCGTCGCCTGCTGCCTGCCCGGTTCACGGTGTACTTCGTCCTCGCGTTATGTCTGTTCCCGCGTGTCGACTACCTCGAAGTCCTGCGGCTGTTGAAGGCGGGTGAACGAGGGCTGAGGCCGTGGTCGGGCGTGAACAAGTCGTCCCTTACCAGGGCCGGGCAGAGACTGGGCTGGACAGTGATGCGCGACCTTTTCCGTGCGATGACGCGACCACTGGGACAAGGTCCCGAGCTGTTCCAAGGTCTGCGTGTCCTGGCTGTCGATGGGATGCTGCTGGCGGTGCCCGACTCGGTCGGTAACCGGGAAGCGTTCGGTAAATGCGGTTCCCAGCGGAGCCCCATGGGTTATCCGATGGCGAGGATGGTCGCTGTGGCGGAATGTTCCTCGTACGCGGTCCTGGACGCGGTGATCCGTGGTTGGAAGGACTCCGAGCGGATCGTGTCCGACGAACTGGAGCGGCATGTCGGCGACGGCACATTGCTGCTGGCCGATCGCGGATTCTGGGGCCTGGCCCGCTGGCACCGGCTTCGTGACCGCGGCGCCCACCTGCTGTGGCGGACGGATCGACGGATCGCTCGCAGGGTCGAAGACGTCCTGGCGGACGGAAGTTATCTCGCCCGGATCGAGGCGAACAAGCACAGCAAAGCGGCCGGGACCGTCAGAGCCCCGCCGGCCCTGGTCCGGGTGGTCGAGTACCGGATCGACGGCCAGGCCGAGGTGATCCGGCTGATCACCAGTCTGATGGACACACGAGAAGTACCCCGCTGCCGAACTTGCCGCACTGTACGCACGACGATGGGAGATCGAGCTCGTCTTCGACGAGATCAAGACCCACCAACGCGACAGACCCGTCCTCCGCTCGCACACCCCCGACGGCGTCCGCCAAGAGATCTTCGCCCACCTGATCGTCCACCACGCCCCCCGGGACCTGCTTGACGAGGCCTCCCGCATCGCGCAGTGCCCGGCGGAGCGGACCTCGTTCACCCGGGCCCTGAACCTCGTCCGCCGGTCGGTGATCGCACCGACCGGCTTTTCCCCCCTCGGCACGCAGCCGTGACCGCCATCTCGGCGTCGCCGAGATCACCGAGGCCTTGCTGCCCCGACGACGGTCACGAGACTGCCCGCGGAAACTCAAATCGTGCATCACCCCGTTTGGCAGCAAGGCCTCTGATGAACCTGCCAGCCAGCGCCGGTCAGCCGTCACCATCGCCCTGAACCACAGATGGCAGTAGCCCCAAAAGCAACGGCATTGTCATGAACAACAAGGGGGGAAGTCATGCCGGACCCGAAGGCCGGAGGCCCCATTGCGGAGCCACGAAGACGGTAACGGGGGGAGAGACCCGACCGCCCGCTTCCGCAGGTGCGGACACGGCAGCGGGCCGCTGCACCCCGGCGACCAGAAGGGCGTCGCGGAGTTCACCGCCTTGCTCGCTGCCCGCCAGCGACCGCCCCTACCAACCCGGCCTGGACGAGACGATCGTGCAGGCAGCCGTCGACGACTACACCCGCCCGGCCGGCCGACGGATGATGACCGCCGACCTGCGCGCCCTGTACCCGAACGACACCGAGGACCAGGCCGTGCTGCGCCCGCTGACCCGCAACCACACGGCGGCCCCGTACGAGCGGGCCCGTCTCGCCGCCGGCGCCCCGGCCGCCCGGGTCAACGCAGCGCGGCGCGCGGAGCGTCTGGGCTCCCGCCCCGGTCGCACGCCGTTGCCGTGCCTGCCGCCTCGAGGCCGCACCCGCGGCCGTTCCGCACCGGCCCCGAAGGCCGGCCGTCTCCTGGAGCCGGAGACCGGCGTCGGCGTCGACACGGTGGAGCAGACCCGCCGGACCCTTGAAGCCGCCGCGAAGCCGGCCGCCAAGCTCCAGGACGGTGTTCGCGAGCGCGCCGTCGCCCACGGCCCCAGCCACAGCCCGCCCCGGCCACAGCCCCGCAGCCCGGTACCCGGCCCACACCGGTCCGGACCACAGGAGGAGGAGTTGCGTGAGTACCCCGGAAGAACAGCCCAGCCTCGACGACGCACTCGCACGCACTCGCACGCGCCCGTGCGGCCCGCGCGAGGATGGCCGCCGAGCTCGACGAGGACCAGGAGCCCGATGAGCTCCTGGGGTGGCAGCCGGTCTGGAAGCGCCCCCGGACACCGAACCAAGGCCTCGAAGAAACAGGAGCTGCGCAAGCAGCGGCGGCTCCAGGACGCCGGTGAACGCCGTCTCGCCGTCTCGCCGCCGCGCAGTCGCGCCGGCCCCGCTCCCGGCAGAACCGGATCGGCAACGCGGCCGCGCGCCGCGATGCCCGTGCCCTGTCCCGGGTGCGGCACTCCAACGCCTGGCTGTGGTGACGATGCCGGGGCATCGCCACTGAGTGGAGTCCACCCGGTGGGCTCCACTCGGTGGGCTCCACCGAGTGGACTCGACTCCGGTGCGCCGGACGACGATGGACTCCACCGTGGTGCGCGCCACCGCGCCCGGCACCGCACCACCCGGCGATGTTCGGTGTTCTCGCGCGCGTCGGTGCGCCGCACCCGATGGTCCGCACCGCACCAGTTCGCACGCGGCCGGCGATCCGCTGTCCGGGTGCGGACGGGCGCGCGACCCCCTTGTCGGGCTCCGCTACCCCCTTGTCCAGTTCTGCTATCGCGACGTTTCTCCTGGACAGCGCCGGTACTGCGGTACGCCTGTCGGGCCCGGGCGTACCGGGACACTCTTGCCGCGGACTGCATGGGCCCGCACGAGCTGGGACGTGCCACACAGGGCCGCCGTACCTCATGTGTGATGAACTATGGCCCGGTTTCCAGACGTTGATCTCGTCTCGGCAAGAAAGTGGGAGGGACCGTGAACCTTGGCGGGGGGACGTGGCAGCGGCTGACCGCCGTGGCGCTCGTCCTGGCGGTGGCGGCCGGGTGTACGGGTCAGGGCGAAGGGCCGGAAGGCGGGAACGACAAAGACCTGCTGCGGAACCACGACTGGACGCAGATGCCGGGCACCACCGCGCGGAACGACGTCCTGCGGGTCAGCGCATCGGATCGGCACATCGTGGAGCAGGACTCCTCCGGCGGCCAGCCCAATCCCCCGCTGAACCTGGCCGGCCCGCATCTGAGGTCCGATGGCGACTTCACCGTCACCGCACGGATGTCCGGTGTGGGCGACGATGGCGGCGACTCATGGCTGCGGCTGTACGGACGGGTACCGGTCATCTATGACGAGTGGCGGCAGGAGCGGCCCTCACTCCGCGTCGGTGTGACCGCCGACGGACAAGTGAAGGTACAGATATGGGACGGCGAGGGCGACGAGCCGGCCACCTCCAAGGTTTTCGACTGCGGCTGCTCCGGGACGGTGACGCTCGCCGTGTCGAGCATCGGTGACACCTTCCGCGTGAAAGTCGACGGGCGGCGGCTGGGAACCGTGCAGGACCCGGGGGTGTTCGCCGAGGGCACTGTCTGGTTCGGTCTGGAGGCGGACGCGGGCGAAGACGAGCGCCGCGAGGGATGGCGTCTGACGCAGCTGATCGCGCGGGCAGAGAGCGGTGACTCGCTCCGCGTGGTCAACGCGCCGCAGCTACGCCAGGAGCAGTCCGACGACTCGCTGCGTGCGCGGGCCGCAGACGTGGGGCGGCCGTTCGACGTCGGTGCCGCCCTAGCCGAGAACCCGCTGCTCACCGACTCCCGCTACCGGGCGCTCGCGGGGAGTCAGTTCTCCATGCTCACTCCGGAGAACGCGTTCAAGCCACAGTTCCTCCACCCGCGCCGGGGCGTCTACGATTTTCGCGACGCGGACCTGCTCGTACGCTTCGCCCGCGCAAACGACATGAAGGTTCATGCGCACACCCTCGTCTGGCACGAGGCTCTGCCCAACTGGATGCGGGAGAACGACGATCCCGAGGAGGTGCGTCGGACCATGCTCCGGCACATCGCCACGGTCGCCGGTCACTTCAAGGGGAAGGTCGCGGAATGGGATGTGGTCAACGAGCCCATGTCCGACGACAAGGAGAGCTACACCAACGGAGATCTTGGTCTGCGCTCCGAGCAGAGCCCGTGGTTCGAGGCCATGGGCGAGGAGTACATCGACGAGGCGTTCAGGGCCGCCCACCGGGCCGATCCGAAGGCACGGCTGTTCCTCAACGAGTACGGGGTCGAGGAGGAAGGCGAGCGGTGGGACGCCCTTTACGATCTGGTCAAGCGGCTCAAGGAACGGGGTGTACCGATCGACGGCGTGGGTTTCCAGAACCATGAGTACGCACCCGGCGACCGCATCGACCCGGAGACCTTCCGCAGCCATGTGCGGGATCTGGCGGAGCTCGGGGTCCAGGCGCGGGTGTCGGAGATGGACGTCCCCATAGGCGAGAACGAGGAGGACGGGCGGGAGATCCAGGCCGACGAGATGGTGGGCAAGCTGCGGGTCTGCCTGGAGGAGCCGAACTGCACATCGTTTTCCACGTGGGGATTCACCGACCGGTACGGTTCCACCGCCGACACCAAGATCTATCCTCCGCGCACGGCCGATTCCCTGCCGTGGGACGCGGCCCTGCGGCCGAAGCTGGCGTACGAGCGCCTGCTCGAGGCCTTTGACGAGGCGTGAGGCATCAGTGGGCGGTTCGTGAGGTGATATCCGTTTCCGGGTGAGGGTTGTGTCAGGGGTGCTGGTCGTGGCGGTGACTATTGCTTCCTGGTGAAGCTGCCCGTGTCGGCTTCGATGAGGACGCCGAGTTCGACCAGGCGCTTCAGCTTGGCCCGTAGTGGTCCGGTCGCCGTGTTGAACACGGTGAGGATGCGGGCGTAGTCCGGATGCTCGGGCAGTTCCGGCGGGAGGCGGGGAACCGGTCGGCGAGGCCGGTGACCGTCTTGCGGGTGATCGCGATGTGCTCGAGGTGTATCTCGGCCTTCCGCAGCCGGGTCTGCAGGTTGTCGACCTGCGCGCGGAGGGCGTTGGCCTGGGTCCGGGCGGCCTCCTCCTGGACGTCCAGTGCCTCCAGGAGCGGCTTGATGTTCACGCGGCCGTCGCCGCTTCGCGCCAGGTGGGGGTGTTCGCGCCGGTGAGGGGTCGGACCATTGCATGGGTCATCGCCCAGTAGACGCGGGAGGACGAGGAGGAAGGGCGGTGTTCGTAGTCACGGACCAGACGCCGGTGCAGTATCAGGATCCCGTAGGTCTGCTCGACCCTCCACCGCTTCGGCTGCGGGACGAACCCTTTGTGCTGCGGGTTGCGTTGGACGATCTCCACGTCGATGCCGGGGCCGGCTCCGTGCGTGACGACCTGGGTCTTGAAGCCCTGGTCGACCAGAGCCTTGCGGACGGTGCCGCCGGCGTGCTCGGCAACCTCGCTCAGCAGGGCGATGCCCGCGGTGTTGTCGTGGACGTTCGCAGCGAGGACGACGACTGCGATGACCAGGCCGAGGACGTCCACGGCCAGGCCACGCTTGCGGCCCGGCACTCGCTTGGCCGGATCGTGGCCCGTTGTGGCGGCGGGGACCCCGGCGGCCGCGTGGACACTCTGCGTGTCCAGCACCACCAGGGTCGGGTCCTCTGATCGTCGGGCGCGTTCGCGGACCTGGCCGCGCAGGAGCTCGTGGACGACCTGGTCGGTTCCGTCGTCCCGCCAGGCGGCGAAGCAGTAGTACGTCGCGCTCTTTTGCGGCAGCCAGTTCGCCCCTGGTAGAGGATCGCGTTCATGATCTCCCGCATGTCGTAGGCGCCCTGGTGACCGCTGACCGAGCGGTGCCGGCCTTCCACGCGATGATCACCGGCTCAATCAGGGTCCACTGCTCGTCCGATAAGTCACTCGGATACGGCTTGCGTTCACTCACCCGGCCGGCCCACCAGACCACAGCCCTCGGACCGGAAGAATCTGATCCACACCCACACCCACACCCACGCCGTCAGGAGACGTGGAACTTCCTGCCAATCAGCGTGGTCACCCGAGCGGCCGTCCACACCTGGTCCTCCACCCAGCCGTGCGCGGCCGGCCCCTGCTGGAGATACACGACCGGCTTCTCCAGGCAGCGCAGGGACAGGCGGCATCGCGACCTGCTCGGACCACGGGAGGCCAGAGCCTGAACACCGCCCTCCCGCCACCGTGGGTGCCACTGGTAGGACGATTTCAGGCCCACTCGCAGCCGCCGCACGGCCTTCGGCGGCTTGATCCTCTGTTCGAACAGCTCGGCTTCCTGTATATGCACAGTTTTCCGGCGCCGACGTCCCGCGGCGGTCAGTCCGCCTCCATCCGCATACCTCACACACCACGGGATACAGCCACCACCCCAGGCCCTTCAGGGACTTCGCGCAGATTCACCCCAACAAGCCGAAGTCAGTAGGATCCAAAGGCCCGCATCCGCGGCCCGTGAAGCGAACACCTTCACGACCGGTGGTGCGGGGCTGTGGATTCGCTTGCGAGAGCCCATAAGACGGCCCGCGGTCGCGGGCCGTCCGTGACCAGTGGAGTTCGAACAACATGAGACCTGTACGTCCGCGCCTCTACACGTGCATAGGAACCCTCCTCGCCGTCGGCCTCCTGGCCGGCTGCTCCTCGTCGGACGGGTCGGCCGAGCCGACGCGTTCGGAATCGTCGTCCGGCCGGCCCGCGCCCGGGAACGAGAGCCCTAAGGCGTCGTCCCCGGCCTTCGCCACCCCGTCCGAGTGCGACGGCCTCCAGCTCAAGGGCGGTACGACCCTGGCCGGTTCGGCCCTGTCGAAGTGCCTGGTGGCCGCCCTGAAGGCGTACGGATCGGGGACGGAGGCCGTGCAGTCGGGGGACGAGTCGGGGACGTCGCGGTTCCTCTTCGGGGACGAGCCCGCGCTGGCCGGGTCGATGACGGGGCCGGAGGGGGAGAAGGCGTACGTCTTCAAGGGCGAGGACGAGTGGATCAAGACGCCGGGGCTCGGCAAGTGGGTCAAGGGGGACAAGAACAGCAGTGACCCGCAGGAGCAGATCGTGGCCGCCACCGGGAAGCTCTACCGCGCGCTCGCCGATCCGGAGATGACGGCCCAGATGATCGCGTCGGCGCCGGAGTGGACCGTCGAGCAGGAGCGGCCCGTGCTCTCCCTGGAGAACGGGGAGGACGTCACGGCGTGGCGGATCGTGAACAAGAAGCCGTACACGTTCATGGGCGCGGCCGTGCGCGAGCACATCCTCTGGTTCGGGGACGACTTCACGCCCTACGGCGGGCAGGCCGAGTCCCGGACGGCCGGCGTGATGAGCACGACCACGCAGCACTTCTACGACCTGGGCAAGCCGGTGACGATCGAGGCGCCCGAGTAGACCTCTCGCGCTTCGCGTTCCGGGGCCGGCAGACGGCTCCGGAACGTGGGGCGCGCACGGCCGGGCGCCTGCAGCGGGACGATGACGAGGGCCGTGTCGTCGTCGGCACCCGTCGGTGGCAGCAGATCCGCCAGCAGCGCGTCGGCGAGCACTTCGGCCCCGGCCCCGTGGTGGCGGGCGAGGAAGGCGGCGAGCCGGTCGAGCCCGGTGTCGATGTCCTCGTTCCGGTGCTCGATCAGGCCGTCGGTGTACAGCACGAGGAACGCGCCCTCGGCGAAGGGCACCGTCGCCTGCGGCCAGGGCCCCGGGCCGCAGCGGGCGCCGAGCGGCGGATCGGTGGCCCGGTCCAAGAACTCCACGGCTCCGTCGCCCCGCAGCAGGGCCGGCTGGCTTTGTTCACGGGGTAGCGGCTCTGGTCCACTTCGTGTGGACGGGTACGCAAGGTAACTGTTGATCTTCGTGTGATGCGGGTTGAGTTTGTCCGGAAATCGATCAATTGGATGGTGGTGCGGTCGACAGTCCTTCGCCATGAACGAAGTGTTGCCGGAGTTGGACGAGCTGCTGTTCTCCTCGGTCGAGGGTGTGTTGGTGGAGTCGGTTGAGGTGACCGACACGGTCGGCTGGGTCAAGGCTCGTACGACGACAGGGCAAGCGGCCTGTGTGACGGAGCGGTGATGCTCAGGGGGTTGGGCTGCTTTGGTCTGGTGTCCACGATCAAGGGGAAGGTTCACGGGCGGGTTGACCCCAGGCGGCGGACCGGTAGCGGGGCGGGGAAAGCGGCGATCCCGCCCCACTACCGGACTGACGGCAGGAACGCCCTAGGACCTCTTAACGCCTTCTCAGGTCGAATCCGCGGTATCCGGTGCGGGGTGACGGGTTGTGATTACTGTGGTAGGACGTTTGCATGCCGTGCGCGCAGGGTGGTGGGCTGACGCCCACGGAGCAGGTGAAATGAGGAAGCACAGACGTACACACCACCGAGGCGACCGTGCCGGACTGCCCCTCGGCCGACCGGATCACCGCCGTCCGCAAGCAGGGGATCACCATGGTTCACCCCGCTCCTGCGTCCGTATGGCCACCAGCCGTGCCGACGGCCCGTCCGGCGGCTCCTTCGACGCGGCCGGCCCGGCTCCCTGGTAACGGCGCCAGAACCTGCGCTGCACAAAGCGCCGAACTCCCCGCAGGGGCGAGGTGTTTCGCCGTATGCTTGCTGCTCATGGAGCGCTTAGATCCCGTAAACCCTCCTGCTGTCAGGCGTGCAGTGACGCACGATGCGGTGGTGATCATCCCCGGAATCATGGGGAGTGAACTCGTCGAGGCCGACACGGGTCGGGGTCGCGTCCTGTGGGGGATGAGGCAGGCGCTCACGTACGCCGCGCGCTGGCACCACAAGAGCGGGATGGCGGCGCTGGCCGTCACGGAGGACGAGCGGGCCGGGAAGGTTGGGCGGGTCACCGCACGGCGGCTGCTCAAGTTCGCCTCCTGGTCTCCGCTGCTGGGTGGTGTGGAGCCGTACACCAACCTGGTGAGGGGGCTCACGCCAGCCGTCGCCGACCCCGCCGCGATCTGCGAGTTCCCGTACGACTGGCGGCTCCCGGTCGCCTACAATGCCCGCCGGCTGGCCGAGGCCGTCGACCGGCATCTGACGGCCTGGACCGCGCATCCCGCGTACGAGGCGGCCCGGCGCCACGACCCCGACGGGCGGCCCGCCGAAGTGGTCCTCATCGCCCACTCCATGGGCGGACTACTGGTCCGGGAGCTGGCCCGGATCCCCGGGGCGGTCGAGCGAGTACGCGCCACACTCACCCTCGGGACGCCGTTCCACGGCGCGGTGAAGGCCGCGGCGATCCTCAACTCCGGCCGCGGGGCGCCCGTACCGCTGCCCCACCGGCAGCTGCGCGACCTCGCCCGTACCCTCCCCGGGCTGCACGACCTGCTCCCCGCCTACCGCTGTGTCGAGACCGACGACGACATGGTCCCGCTGACTCCCGCCGACGTGGCGGACCTCGGCGGCGACCCCGAACTCGCCGCGCAGTCCCTCGACCGCCTCAGAGCACTCAGGGACACCGCGCTCCCGGGTCACCGGATGGCCGTGGGGATCGCCCAGCACACCATGCAGAGCCTGCGTCTGGACTCCGGGGTCGTCACACCCCAGGCGTATGTGTTCCAGCGGCGCAACGACGACGAGATCCGGCGGGACGAGATCGGACGGCCCTTCACGGAGGACCTCGGGGGCGACGGCACCGTCTACCGGTACGCCGGACATGCAAGCGGAGTCGAGGAGGTCGCCCTCGCCCAGCAGCACGGCGCCCTGGCCACCTGCGGCGGTGCGATCGATCTGGCGCGCGGACTGCTGACCGGGCTGCGTCGGCTGGAGGACCTCGGACAGCGGCTCGGGCACGGCGAGACCGGGCTGGACGTGCCCGATCTGGTCACCGCGGGCGAGGAGTTCGAGATCACCGTGACCGGCGAGGACAACCCCCGCAGGATGAGCTGCGTGGTCCAGGACAGCGGCGACGCCGACCGGGTCGTCGCGAGCCCGCAACTGCCACCGCGTCGCGACGCGTCCGGTGCGCTGCGGGCCCGGTGCCGGCTGCGGGAACCCGGCCTGTACCGGATCAAGGTGTCCGGCGGCAGCGAACCGGTCACCCGGCTCGTCCTGGCCGCCACCGAGGCCCCGGACCTCGGCTGCTGATCCATGCACGAGGGGGAGGAAACGGGCGAGAAGCCTGGCGCGCAGGGCTTCGACGTCTACACCGTGCCGCTCGGCGAGTACCTGAGCGAGGAGAAAGTCGCCGCTGACGAGGAGGCCTGCGCGATCGGCGCGATCCTCGAACCGCTCGGCGGCGTTCTCGTTCCCTGGGAGGTGAAGCCCAAGGAGCGCGACCTGGGCCGGGTCGACACGCGGCTGAAAAGGTGGTCCACACCCGTCGAACTCCGCAACTCCCTTCTGCTCTGGGTCGGTCACGGCTGGTCGAACGGCAGGAACGCAGCCCTGTATATCAGGGGACACGACCCGGGCACGGACGACACCGAGCTCGTCCCCGAAGCGTTCGCCAACCACGTCGCGGAGGCGCGTCGGCAGCGTTCCTCCGACGGCCTGTGGGACATCGTCGTCGTCGAAGCGTGCGGTGCCAGCCTGTTCGTGAGGAAGGCACTGTCGTATCTGTCGGGTGGCGAGGAGTCGGCGACCCGAGGCCTGCTGCTCGTCGGCTCCGGACGGGACGAGGGCGAGGGACACCTGGGCACCTTCCGGCGGACTCTGGAGCACGTCCTCACCCACAGCTACAGCGATCACGACACGGTGATCCCCCTCCACGACCTGGGCGCGCGCCTCGACGAGACCTGTACGCTCTTCGTCGCCCCGCTCAACCTGGGCGGTCTGCCGCCGCTGCGCCGCCGCACCGCCTTCCCGGTGACCGCCTCGGTGGAGATCCACGCCCGGCTGCGGGAGGCGGTCGACGCGCTACCGGAGGCCGACCGCGCCCACTTCGCCCGCAAGGGGCTCGGCTCGGAGTTCGGCGAGCTGTCCTGGGGTTTCGCCGGGCGTACGGAGGACCGCGCGGCGATCGCCGACTGGCTTGCGAAACACCGCTCGGGGCTCCTCGTGGTCACCGGGCGCGCCGGGTGCGGCAAGTCCGCACTGCTCGGCAACGTCCTGCTGCACGCGAACGCGCGGCTCGGCGAGCTGCTGCCGCTGCTTTCCCGGGCCGGTCTCGCGGCCGACCCGAGTGACATGGACCCGGAACTGCCCGCCTTCGACCTCACGCTCCACCTGACCGGGGCCACCGCCCACGACGTCACCGCCCGGCTCGCGGCAGCCCTGGGGGCGCAGCCGCGCCCGGACGTCCGGCCCCCCGCCGACGAGTTCAACGACCTGATCGCCGCGTTGCGTTCAGGTCCCGCCCACCACGAGCGCCCGTACACCCTGCTGGTCGACGCCCTCGACGAGGCGCAGGAGCCGCCGCTGCTCGCCGGGCTGCTGCGCGAGCTCGGCACGCTCCCCGGCATCCGGCTGGTCGTCGGGGCGCGCCCTTCGTCGTACGAAGCGCCGGACCGCGCCCCGAGCGCCGACCACGACCTTCTCGACGCCCTCGGCGCGGCCGAGGATCATGTCTCCGTGCACTGGTTACGCCGCGACGCGCAGGCCCTGGACGACTACGCCACCAGGAGCCTGGAACAGGCACGTGCCTCCTACCCCGGTCGGCCGGAGACCTTCCCGGACGCCGTCCGCCGCGCCTGCGCACTGATCGTGGGCGGCACGGAGGGCGACACGGCAGACGACACGCAGGACCGGGACTTCCTGTACGCGGGGCTCGCCGTGCACGAGATCCTTGCCGATCCCGACCTTCTGCTCGCAGACCGCGCCCGTGAACTCGCCGTACTCCTGCGGGGTGATCATCGCTCTCTTTTCGCCACCGCCGTCCGGCGCCTCGGCGCGCGCCACGCGCGGGTGGGCCGGCTGCTGGAAGCTCTCGCCCATGCGCAGGGCAGGGGACTGCCCCGGGCAGACCGGATCTGGGCCACCGCGGCCACCGCCCTCGGCGGCACCGGACAGGAGGCGGTCTCCTCCGACGACATCGACGAGATCCTGAAGGCCGCGGCTCCGTACATCGTGCTCGACGGCGAGAACGGCCAGAGCGTCCACCGCCTCGCCCACCGCACGTTCGCGGAGCACTTCACCGCCGCGTACGGCAACGCGGCGTCGGGCACAAGCGATGTGGCCGAGCGTCGGCGCCGGGTCACGGAGGCGCTCGTACGGCTGGCGGACGAGGGCCCCGAGCAACCGCTCAACCCCTATCTGGCCCGGCATTTGTCCAGCCACGCCGCGGCGGCCGGGATACCGGGATGGACAGCGCTGGCCGGCCGCCCCACCGTGCTCGACAGACTGTCGGTGGAGGCCGTCGCCACCGATGTGCTGCGCGCGGTGGGCGAGGCGCGCGGGCTGCCACCCTCCGTCCTCGGCGTGCTGGACGCGGCCCATCTGCTGCGGCGCTGCGGACCGGCCGACCGGGTGGGACTGCGGCAGTTCGGTACGGCCCGCGCGGCCGGAGTCGCGCCCGTACGTGAGGAGCCGGCCGACGCTGGCCGGGGCGCGGGCTGGCAGGTGTGCTGGGCCCGGCTGCGGCCACGCCCGCCGCGGCTGACCCTGGCCCGCCGGCCGCTGCCGGTCCGCTCCCTCACACCGGTGGCGGGACCGGGCGGGAGCACGCTGCTCGCCGGGGTCGACGACAGCGGCGGCCTCCACCTCTGGGACCCGGCGCGCGGGTACGCCGCCGCGGCGGCCGAGCCGTTCGCCCCGGGCCCGGTGACGGCGGTGACCTCGATTCCCGGCACCACCCTGCTGGCGACCTCCGGCCACGACAAGCGCATCCGGATCTGGGACGTGTCATCAGGGCGGCCACGGCTCTGCCGGGTGGCTGAGAACGGGATGTGGCCCCACACGCTGCACGGTTGCCTGCTGCCGACCGATGCCGCCGGCTCGGACGGCTCGCAGGACCCGGGCGGCTCCGCCGCCGTGCCCCTGGTGGCCGTCGGGGAGTTCGGCGGCGGGATCCGTTTCCTCGACCCGCTGACCGGGCAGGTGCACAGGCCCTGGTTCCGGAGCCACGACAGCGGACCGGTCTGGGCCCTGACCACCTTCCAGGACGGCGACAGCACCCTGCTGGCGAGCGCGGCCGGTGACGGGATACGGGTCTGGGACGCGTGCACCGGTCACCGGGTGGGCGCACTCGTGCAACGGGCCGGCGCGACGGCGCGAGCCGTGGCAGCGGTCGAACGGCTCGACGGCGGCGGCACGTTGCTGGCCGGGGGCTGGGACGACGGCGGAGTACAGGTGTGGGAGCCCGTCTCCGGAGAGCTGGTCACCGAGTTCCGCTCGGACGGCCCCGTGAACTGCCTCACCGTTCTCGCCGCCGCCGACGGCCGACGGCCGCTGCTGGCCGCCGTCGCGCAGAGCGGCGCGGTCCGCGTATGGGACGCGCTCACCGGGCGGGCCGAGGACCTCGCGGACCCCGCCCCGCTCGTACCCAGCCCACACGACTCCACTGCCCAGGGCCTCGCCATCACCGCCTTCGAGGGCCTGGCCGGCGACACCCTGCTGGCGTCCGCGGCGGACGACGGCACCGTCAGTGTCTGGAACCCGTACCTCCCGCAGGAGCCCGCAACGATCCCCGGCCCCCGGTCCGCCACGGCGACCGCCGCCATCGCCGCCGATCCGTCCGCGGACCGGAACGAACGACTGTCCACCATCGGCGGGCCGAAAGGCACCACGCTGCTGCTCGCCGAGGACCACGGTGGCCGCCTCGCCGCCTTCGACGCCACCACCGGTGAGCCCGCGGCCGTGCCCCGGGGCCACCACCCCGCGGGGCCGCCGACCGGCACGAGCCGACTGAGCGGACCGGGTGGGCTCCCGCTGCGCGCCACGTACCGCAGGAGCGAGGAGATCCAGCTCACGGTAGAGGCCACCGGCCGCCCGTACGGCGAGGTGCTGACCGGCCACCAGGACTGGGTCACCGACGTCGTGGAGTTCACCACACCGGACGGGCGGCTCCTGCTCGCCTCCTGCAGCGACGGCAACGACCGGACCGTGCGCTTCTGGGATCCCGATCCAGCGGGACGCCGGACACCGCTGTACACGCTCTCGCTGGAGATCCAGTGCCGCAGCCTCGCCGCGTTTGGCGATGGCCGGATCGCGATCGGAACCGACGAGGGACTGCTCGTCATACGCGTGGAGTCCTGGCTGCTGACAGGACAGACGGAAGGGGGCCGTGATGTCCGGGCCAGGCAAGGACACTGACAGGTACGCCGAACTGGTCGACAGGCTGTTCTGCCGCAAGGCCACGGCCCCGTACGGTCCGTACAAGAGGATCGGCGAACCGGTCGTGGTGCTGCAGGACCGGCTGATGCGCGTCCGTATGCAGACCCCCGGCGACGACTACGAGACCTTCGAGATGTCGCTCTTCGCCGACATCCACAAATTCGCGGGCGAGCTGTGGGAGCACGAGGTCCGCAGCCTGCTGCGGCTTCAGGCGCTCAACCACCCCGCCCTGCCCGAGATCACCGACGGCAGCTTCGACGCGACTGAGAGCATCGCGTTCACGATGACCAAGGAGAATGGCAGCCCACTGGACATCGACTGGGCCGTCTCGTGGGCCCAAGAACACCGGATCGCCGCCTTCGAGCAATTCAGTGTGCTCGTCGACGCCCTCAGCCAACTGCACGGCTCCGGGATCCTGCACCGCAATCTCACCCTCGGCGCGCTGCAGGTCCACACATCGCCCCACAGCGACGCCGCCGAGCACCTGGCGCTGAGCCTGGGACGCTTCGAGATGAGCACGCTGATCGGCAATCTGCTGCGCGCCATGGGCAGTTCCACCCAGGCCGACGAGGCCCAGCAGGGCATCCGGCAGCTCTATCTGAGGCCTCCCAAGAACGTCGAGCCGGCCCGTCATCTCGCCTACCTGGCTCCCGAGACCCACCCCTCCCTCTTCGAGGGAGCCCCCTCGTCCCGGCGCGACTGGGACACGACGGACGTGTTCGGGCTCGGCGTCCTCGGGTTCGAGCTGTTCTGCGGGCCGATCCACAGCTGCGTCCCCGGCGAGTACGCGGCCGTCGCCGCCGCCGACGACACCGGGCTGCGCACGGCCCTGAACAAGCTGCACCGGGCGATGCGCACCCACCTGGCCAATCGGCCCGAACTCCCCGGCGCGCTCACCCGGGTGCTCCGCAGCATGCTGGAGCCGACCCCCAAGTCACGCATCACCTCATACGAGGCGGCCCGCCGCATCGAGCAGGACTGGGAGGCGGTCTGCGGCATCTGGGAGGACAAGGAAGAGAACCAGCGCCCCCATCTCGTCGCCTTCATGCCGGACGAGTCCGTCAAGACGATCTACAAACAGCGCAACTGGATCTCCCGCAGCCCTGACGACGCCGCGGGCCGTGAGGAGCTGAAGGCCTTCTTCGAGAAGGAGCTGCGCCAAGCGGAACTGGTCCGTTCTCCCAACGGCGCTTTCGGCTACGCGACGGGCGCCCGTGAGGAGACACTGCGGGAGGCGGAGTGGGTCCTGATCGGCGAGAGCGCGGTCTGGTTCTGCGCGTATTTCATCGAGAACCCGACGTACCGCGACCGTCAGCGGGTCTGCGACGACATGCTGGTCATCAAGTACCTCCGGGACCGCGACTACGCCCAGGAACTCGTCAACGCGCATCCACGGCGCCGTCTGTCCCGGATCGACCTCGTGGCCTACCGCACCGGGCAGGACATGTCCCACCACCGCACTGGCCGCCCGTCGTGGACCCGGCTCACCGAGTCGGTGTCGGTCGGCGCGCGGAGCAAGGACCCAAAGGACGAGGAATTCCTCAAGGCCCTCGACTTCCTCATCGACTACCAGGCAATCGAACTCAATGCCCGGAAGTACCCGTTCGTCCGGACCGAGCGGGCAGCGGAGGACGCACCGGCCGGCGACACCCCGCAGGGCACCGCCGTCCTGATGTACGACCAGCAGCGCGACGACGAACGCAAGCACCGCAACGCGCTGCTCACCGTGTACGCCATGGATCCCGGTCGCCGTCCGCATCTCGGTGACTTCGTCGCCGATCTCGGCTCCGACGACGATGACTTCATCAAGCTGGACGTGGTGGGGACACCCGACCGGCCGCATTTCGGCAGAGACCGTATCCGGGTCAGAGTCCTGCGGCGGCTCGACGCGCACTCGATCGAGGTGCGCCGGATCGGCGGCGGGCGGATCCCCGCGTCGGGCTGGCTGCGGCCCTCCACCGACTCCGGCTCCGACATCCAGCTCGGCCGGCAGGCCCGGGCTTGGCACTCCCTGCGTAATCTGCCCGGTCTCATCCGGGCCCTGCGCGAACCGCTCTCCTTCGACCTCGGCCGCGGCCGCTACAACGACGCCGACGACAGCGGCCTGGAGGGCAACGCCCCCAGCGTGATCCGGGAGATGCTCTCGCTGCACCCCTTCTACGCCCTCCAGGGCCCGCCGGGCACCGGCAAGACCACCGTCGCCACGCATGCCGTCAGCCGCTATCTCCGGATGGAGAAAGGTGCTCGCATCCTGGTCAGCGCCCAGTCGAACTTCGCCCTCGATAACCTCGGCATCCGGCTGGCCGAGGAACTCGGCGACGGCATCGACAAGGGACAGATCCTGATGCTCCGGGAGATGCCCCAGGTGGGCGGGATCGACAAGGTCGACCCGCGGCTGCACCAGCACACCCTGGAGGCGCTGACCCGGCGGGTCGTCAGCAACATCGAGCAGAAGCTGGGTGGAGGGCCCGGTGCCCGGACGGATGTGCCCCCGAGCGAGGCCGCCCTCGTGCAGCAGTGGCTCGAGCGTGTCGTGCCCGACCAGGTGGAGATCTCCGACCGGATCAAGGCGGGCGCCAACATCGTCCTGGCCACCTGTTCCATGGCCGCCACCATCACCGACACCGTCCGCGACCCCTCGGACCTGTTCGACTGGGTGCTCCTGGAGGAGGCTGCCAAGGCCTGGCCGACGGAGGTGGTGACCCCGCTGGTGCTCGGTGTCCGATGGACCCTCATCGGCGACCACCGGCAGCTCGGCCCCCACCGGGAGAACGACGTACGGGCCTTCCTGCACAGCCTGTACAGCCACCCGGACCCCGACGTCCAGCGCCACTACGACGCCCGTGAGAGCTACTTGAAGGTGCTCAGCCTCTTCGGGGAACTGTTCCGCACCGAGCGGGAGCGGCCAGCCCAGAGCCGGCAGGTCCCGCCCCTCGGCAGCCTGGACAAGCAGTTCCGGATGCACCGGACCATCGCCGAACCAGCCAGCCGGGCCTTCTACCCGAAGGACCCGGTCGAGCAGGATCCCGACCTGGGTCTGCCGAACAGCTTCCTCACCACCCACGAGGCGGCCAACGCACCGCACGGCGTCCGGGAGCCCTGGTTCCTGGAGGGGCATCCGCTGGTGTGGCTCGACACCACGGGCCGGCCCGGCTGTGCCGATGAGGGGTACTGGACCAACGTCGGCGAGGTCGACCTGGTGGACCGGCTCGTCACCGGTATGGAACCGGCCCCGCCCGACCCGTCGCTGCCCGACGCGCCCGGCAGCCTCGCCGTCCTCACTCCGTACGCGGCCCAGGTGGCGCTGCTCAATCAGCGCGGGTCACTGCGCAACCGGGTGCACACGGTTCACTCCTTCCAGGGGCGCGAGGCGCACCGGGTCGTCGTCTCGCTCGTCAGGTCAACCAGAAGAGGAGACGTTCTGAAAAGCGTCGGACACGTCGGGCAGGCCGAGGTGATCAACGTGCTGATGTCCCGGGCCCGCCGTCTCCTCGTGATGGTCGGCAGCCTGGAGCACTTCGCCGAGCACGGCGGGCAGGACTGGCGGCTGGTGACGGACACCGTGAAGCGGTTCGGCAAGGTTGTCCACGCCGACGAGTGGGAGTGAGCATGGCCCAGGACGTCGAACTCGCCATCCCCTGCAGGCTTGTCACCCTCTCCCTGCTGCTTGGCCCCGAGGACGGGCTGACCACCCTGGAGGACCTGGTCGCGAAGGCCATCGCGGCGGGCCGCAGCACCGTCGAGGACCAGGCCGACCTCTTCGCGCTGCCCCGCCGCATCGTCCTCGACGTGGTGCACAGCCTGTGGCGCAAGGGCCACATCATGGTCGGTTTCCAGGACGGCACCCTGGACCTCACCGACGGGGCCCGTGAGGTCATCGCCTCGGGCGGCTCACTGCGGGACAGCGCCGCCAAACAGGAGCACCGGCAGTTCCTATTCGAACCGGTCACCGGCCGGGTCTTCCCCGCCGACCACGGCACCCGCCGACCGTCCGTGGGCAGCCTGCGCGTACCACTGCACCAGGTCCTCAGCGAGACCGACCTGCCTGCCGACGAACTGCTGCGGGCCGTCCAGACCGCCATCCGCAACGACCGCCGCAGCAGAGGCTTCCGGAAGAACGTCCTCGATGTCGGCTTCCGCAGCCCGGTGCTGCGCCCGGCCAGCGAACTGCGCTGGCTGAGCGCGCAGGCACAGGTGTTCCTCGACAACGACACCGGGCGGATCTCGGCCCAGCTGCTGGAGCGGGACCAGCCGGGGTGGAGCTCCCGCTCCCGCGAGCGGATGCGCCAGCACCTGGCCGACCTCGCCGAGAAGCAGCCAGACCACAAGTTCGTCCAGGCGCTGCGCGGCCGGGCCGGCATCCAGCTCGTCGCTCCCGAGAGCGCCGACAGCCTGCTGCGGCGGATGGGCGAGGCGGTCCGCGCCCTGGCCGACGCCGAGCCCGAACACATCGGTGTGCGGCAGGAATTCCTTGCCGATCTCTCCCGGCGGCTCTCCGCGCGGATCGCCGAGACGGGCAGAGCCAAGGCCGCCGTTGTCGTTGTGGCCCGCGCCGCCGGTCACGAGTGGACAGTCAAAGACCTCATCCAGTCCGCCAGGACCCAACTGGTCTTCTCCGCTCCGGACATCAGCTACGCGGCGCTCAGCGGGCTGCTGCCGGATCTCCGCAAAGCTCTGGAACGCGGAGTGCATCTGGTCTTCCTCTGGGGCAGGAGGGACGGCGACATCCTGCCCAACCGGGTCAGGACGGCACTCTTCGACCTGGAGGCCCGCCACCCTTCCAAGGTGCTCTTCAGCGACCGCAGCGCCCGCACCGCCGCCTGCGTGGTGGTCCAGGACAATCAGCGGGCCTTCGTCGGCACCCACAGCCCGCTCGGTGTCGACATCACGCGGGACACCCGGGGAGAAGTGGGCATCCTCGTCGAGGGCACCGCCCCGGGCGGACCGCCCGGCACCCCGCAGTGCGTCACCGATCTGCTGATCTGGGCACGCAAGTCCTTCCCGTACTGGCAGCTCGGTCAGCGCATCCTCATCCAGGACGACTCCTTCGGGTCCGTACTGGAACGGCGGCGCGCCGAACCCGTGGCCGCCGTACCGCCTCCAGGCGAGAAGGGACACATCGACAGGCTCCGCCAGGATCCTGCGGCCCGGGCCCTGTGGGTGGAGAGCTGGGTGGAGCACCACGCGGTGTTGACCGGGGCCCTGCGTCGCGCCACCGAGGGCGACCCGGTCGTCGAGATCCTGGAGGACGGAGCGCCCCGGGATCTCGTGCAGCAGGCCCTGCACAGCGCGACCCGGCGGCTGGTGCTGGCCGACGACAGCTCCGACGCGCAGGCCTCCGATGAGCGGTTCGTCGCCGCGCTCGGCGAACGGCTGGACCAGGGGGTCGCGGTCCAGCTGATTCGGCCCGCCGGGCTCGGCCAGGAGAGGACGCCAGCGCAGCCGGAGCTGAAAGCGCTGATCCGCCGAGGTCTGAAGGTCCGCGACGAGCGGGCCGGAGCACGGGCCGCCATCTGGGACGACGAGGCCATCATCGGCAGCCTGTCGCCGCTGCGCGACCGGCGGCGCACCCTGCGGCCGTCAGAGCGCACCAGCCATGTCGGTGTACACGTCCGGGGCGCTGCCGCGGCCACGACGATCGCCGCGGAGCTCGGCGTCCCCGCCGAGCTCCGCACGGAGCCAGAAACCGTTGCTGAGCCGGACAGCCGGCTCAGCGGGGCCACCGCAGTCGCCCTGTCGCTGCTGGTCGACGCCGGCGCCGAGCGTGGCAGCGCGCGATACGCCGCGATCGTCGCCGAACGGCTCCGCCAGGTCGACGACCTCTGGGGCGTACTGGACGTGTGGCACAACAAGGTCCGCCCGGAGGACATGCGGCCGGTGGTCGCGGCCGCACTGCTCCAGGAGCGGGAGAGCCGGGACGAGCACTGGTCCCGCTGGGCGGGCTGGCTGGTCGCCGAGGCCTGGGACCGGCGCGCGTTCGTCGAGGCCTCCCTGCTGGGCCAGCTCCTCCATGGGGCTCAAGGTGCTGTGCACCCGGCGGCCTGTACGGCGGCCGTGGCCATCGAGACCGGCCCACTGGGCCCGGTCCTGTCCGAGGCGGCACTGGAGCTGTCCTACAGCGAGCCGCTCGCGCAGGCGGTGGGCGCGGCGGCCGGTCTCGCCGAGACGCTGCTGCGGGCTGTTCCCGACGACGGGCTCATCGCACTCGCACTCCTCGACGAAGCGCTGCCACCGTCGTGGCAGGAGCTGGCGGCGGCCGCCAAGCGGCACCGGGAAGCGGGCCACGGGCCCCTCCCGCTCGCCCTGCTCGCCTCCGAGCTCTCCCGGATGACTGAGCTCAGCGAGACGGCGGAGCAGTGGGAGGAACTCGTCGACCAGATCGACCGGATGGAGCGCCTGCATCGCTTCACCTTCGACTCCGGCAAGTTCCTGCACCGGGAGCTCTTCGCCAGGGACGGCATGCTGACGGCGATCCGGGCCGCGGCGGAAGGCAGTGCCGAGAACTGCGCGCGGATGCAGGACTCGCTGCCCGTCCATGTCCGTCGCCATCTGGACCAGATCGTGGCCGACGGTGGACGGCCCGAGATCCAGTGGGGCAACCAGCGGACCTTCCTGCAGACCATCGAGGACATCGTGCGCCGGGCCCGGTCGATCGCCCCGATGCCGAACGGGCCGGGCTCCACCGCCGCGACGGCCCCGGAGGCGGCCGGCTGCGGGGAGCTGGCGGAACTGATCGCGGACAAGTGGGACGCACTGTTCAGCGACGCCAACGGCCTCGGCCGCCCGTACGCCTCACCCCTGCTGGCCCTGCTGGACCGGCTCGACCCGCTCGCCCAGTGGCAGCGGTCGCAGCGCCGAAGGAGGACGGACGACCGATGACAGACACCGATGACTCCCTGCGTGGACTCCTCGTGGCATGGCCGGGACGGTTCCGTTTCCCGGGCCTGCTGGTGGCGCTCTCCGACGGGACACCCGCCTCTCTGGAGCAGCTGGCCCTCGCCGGTCTTGAGGGCATCGCCGGGGACCACAACGAGTACCGGGCCTGCACGAGGCTGATCGCGGCCGGTGAGTTCCAGGTGGCCGAGGAGGCGCTCGCGGAGTGCCAGGCGCTGGAGATCTCCGAGGTCGAGGAGTTGCGGACGCGGCTGAGCCGGCGCAGGGCCGAGTGTCTGCAGAGCCTCCTCGGACGGGTTCAGCATCTCGTGGACCGGGCGAGTGCGGCCAATGTGGCCGTCGTACCGGAGCGGGACGCGCTTACCGCGTTGTGCGCGCGGTCCTGGCCACAGGTGGAGGAGCGCCTGCGGGCGGACGAAGCAGCGTTCGAACAGGCTTTGGACGAGAAGCGGGCGGAGCTGCGGGAGCGGTGCGAGAAAGCGGCCGTACGGGACGCGGAGCGGGACGGAGGACGGGGTGGGGAGATGGACGCCATGAGCGCTGTCGCCGCGCTGCTGGAGGCCGGACAACTGCGCGCCGTCGAACTGCTGCTGGCCAGCGGCGCCTCACCGCGCCCGGCCCCGGAGAGCGTGCCGCCGCTGCGCGGCTGGACGCAGGCCGCGGAGACCCCGTCCGAGATCCTTCGGTGGCATCTCAACCCGCTGATCAGGCCCCCGGGTTACGCCCGCTGGAAACCTGTGGACGAGCGGGGTCAGGAGCTGCTGGAGGCCTTTGACGCGCTCGGCAACAACAACGAGGCGACAGCCGCCCAGTTCGCCCGCGCGCTCGCCCGGTTCCTCAGCGCGGAGGACCACCCGGCGCCACCGGTGCACCGTATCGAGGGCGGGTATCTCACCACGATCACCGGGGTGTTCGCCGAGGCGGAGACCGCGCGGTTCCGACCTACCGGAAGTGTGGAACTCTTCGTCGCCGCTCCGGACGCGAAGGACCAGCCCGGTCTCGACCTGCGCCAGCCCTACATCGCGGTGGGCCGCTCACTGCAGGCGTCCGATTGCCCCGAGCGGACCGCCTGCGCGGTGCTCGACCTCGGGCATCTCGTCGAGCTGGTCACCCTGCGGTCGCAGGTACCCGTTCAGCTGCTCAGGGTGCTGGGGCGGCAGTGGTCCCTCGATGCCTTCACCGGAGGTTCGGCGGCCTCGCTGGAGGCACTGCTCGGCAGCGAGCCCGGCGAGCGGTGGCACGTCCTGCGCTGGATCGTCGATCTAGCCGGGCTGGGCGATCTGACGACGGCCGACGCCCTATCGTTCCAGACCGGTCCCGATCTGGCGCTGCTCCATCTGTTCCTGGAGTTCCTGGCGCTCCCGAGGACCGCGGCGCGGCCAGAGCGCGGCGCGTACAGCATCGTACGGGACTGGGCCCGGGATCCGTCGTTCGCCCGGACCGTCGAGAACGCTGCCCTCACCCCGATCGCCGACTCGACGGCCGCTCGGGTCACCTTCTGGGCCGCGCTGTCCGCTGCCGTTCCGGGGCAGCCGGTCACCCTCGACGAGATCCTGCTGTGCGCCGCGTCGGTCGCCGGGGACGACATGCCCGACGATGGCCATGAGCCGGAGATCCGGCGGGGCCTGGCCCGGCTGGCGGCGCTACCGCTGGTGGCGGGGGCCGACGCCAGCGAAGTCCGCTTCCACCGCTGCGGAGTCCTGCTCATCCTGGGCGGCGACGCCGATCGGAAGCTCCAGGAGACACTTCTCCAGCTGACGGAGGAGACCGCGTCCGCCCGGGCCGGTCTCGGCGACATCCTCCGCCCCGGTGACTGGCGGCTGTATCGGCACGCCCTGCGCCCCGAACTGCGGAGGTACGAGGAGCTGGCCGCGTCCCCGGCCACACCCCCCGAGGAACTGTTGACGGCGGCCCGGGCCCTGACCGCTACGGCGGGTGAACTTCCGTCGGAAGTCTCGGTGGACGGCAACAGCGATCTCGCCGTGGCCCTTCTGGAGATGCGGGAATCATTCACCGCCCACTACCCGGAGGTCGCACTGCAGATCCACGCCCCGGACAGCGCCCCGGTGGCCGTCTCCCCCGCCGGGCTCCGGGCGATCCTGTACGAGGTACTCACCAACGCGGCCGAGGCGGCGGCGGAGAACGGGGAACAGATCGTCAGGGCGACGGTCACCCCGGCGAGTACGGAGTTCGTCGTCGACATCCAGGACAGCGGAAAAGGTCTGCCGTATGCGGAGGGCTCCGAGTACCGGGTGTTCCGCAAGGGCGAGTCCACCCGTGGCCCGGACCGGGGCCACGGTCTGCACATCGCACGCCAACTGGCTCGTGAAGTCGACGGTGACCTCAACGTCCGGGCGCGCATCCTGGGCCACCCCGTGCTGCAGGGCGCCCATTTTCAGCTGCTGCTCCCGGGGGCGGGCAGGGAACCCGGTCAGTAAAAGAACACGATGCCGCTCCTGGGCGCGACACGGGCCGAAGGCCAGCTCCAGCCGTAATGTGACACGACCTGTGTGGGACACAGCAACTGCAACGACTCACCCGGTCATACTTCCTCCTGGTCCTGTCCGTGCTTCCGTGCGCCTGGGGTGCCATACGCGGGGCGCGGATCGGGCACGCAGCCCACCACCGCAGCCTCGCCGCCTCCCGGCTTCGCAACGTCTTCCGCTCCTACACCACCGAGCGGAACACCGCCGACGAGGTCCGCGCCGGTACCATGGCCGACTTCCTGATCCGCCAGTACCGGATCGTCTCCGGCCGCCTGGAGGCCGAACACCTCAAGGCCACCCGCAAGGCCCTGGTGGTCCAGGGCATCGGCGACGTGCTCACCGCGGTCGGCACGGCCGCGACCTGGGGGCTCTCGTACTCCCGGTGGCCAACGGCCGCATGGAGCTCGCGGTCGCGGGGACCGCCGCGTTGGCGGTGCGGACCTCCGGGGCAGCGCTCGCCACGACTGGCTGCGTAGGTGAAAACGAGGAACGAATGTCGGCCGGTGCTGGCAGCGTTGCTGGGCTGAGGTGCTTGAGTAATTGTCAAGAGTTGTGGATTGGGCCGTTGATCTATCGAGGCTGCTCCCACTCGGTCCGGGTGAGTTCGTACTCGACTTCACCGTGCTCGGAGCCCTCGATCGCCTCCGGCCAGTCCCCGGTGAAGTTCCGGACGAAGGACAGGCCCGATTTCTCCATGACGCGACGGGAGCGGGTGTTGACGGCCATGGTGTTTGCGGTGACCCGCTCGACCCCGAGTTCCGCAAACCCCTTGTGGACCAGGGCCCGGGACCCCTCGGTGGCATAGCCACGCCCCCATGCCGCCTGGTTCAACCGGTAACCGAGTTCGACCACGGCGGCGCTGTGCTCCTCCAACGGTCGGAACTCGAACCAGCCCAGGAAGGTGCCGGTGGGCTTCTCCTGCGCGGCCCAGTAGCCGCGGGTCTTCCAGCATGGGTAGTCGTGCAGGAGCCGCGGGAGGGTCCTGGTCTCGATCGCCTCCCGACTTGTGGGGCGGCCACCGTTGATGAAGCGCATGACCTTGGGGTCGTTGTCCAGGGCGAGCAGGTGGTCGATGTCGGTCACCGTGAACTCGCGCAGGGCGAGCCGGTCGGTCTCCAGGAAGTTGGGCATGCCGCGATCTTCACCACGGGTGGGCCGGGCCTGCCACTGATTTTCCGACCTGTGGCAGGCGGTGGTGTTCATGCCGCGCGGGCCTCGGATCGCTCGACCAGGACGCCCCGCTCGAAGCGGGCGCCGGCCCGGACCAGAGCGACGAGGTGGGGTGCGTTCATCGCCCGCCAGCGTTCCTGGGCTGACTCGATGAGCTTGAAGACCATGGCCAGGGCGGCGGCCCGGCTGCCGGCGCCCTTGGTGACCTTGGTCCGCAGGCGCACAGTGGCGAAGGTCGACTCGATCGGGTTCGTGGTCCGCAGGTGGATCCAGTGCTCGGCGGGAAAGTCGAAGAACGCCAGCAGTTCTTCCTCGTCGTCGGTGATCCGCTTGACAACCTTGGGGTATTTCGCCCCGTACTGCTTGGCGAACGCGGCGACGGCCTTGGCCGCGCGCTCCTTGTCCTCGGCGTTGTAGATCTCCTGGATCGCGCGCTTGGCCGCAGGCTGGGCCGACTTCGGCAGCGCGTCGAGGACGTTCGCGGTCTTGTGCACCCAGCACCGCTGGTGGCGGGTCTCGGGGAACACCTCGTTCAACGCGTTCCAGAAGCCGAGCGCCCCGTCGCCGACGGCCAGGACGGGGGCCCGCATGCCCCGGCGGGCAGCGTCCCGCAGTAGTCCCGCCCACGCCTCGGAGGATTCGCGGTAGCCGTCGGTCATCGCGATCAGTTCCTTGGTGCCGTCGGCCCGCACGCCGACCATGACCAGGACAGCGGCCTTCGCCTCTTCCAGGCGTATGCGCAGGTGAACGCCGTCGGCCCAGACGTAGACGTAGTCCGTGGAGGACAGATCGCGGTCCATGAACGACTTGTGGTCGGCCTGCCACTGCGCGGTCAGCCGCGTGATCGTCGCGGGCGACAGGCCGGCGGAGGAGCCGAGGAACTGCTCCAAGGCGGGCACGAAGTCACCGGACGACAGGCCGTGCAGATACAGCAGCGGCAGCACCTCGCTGATCTTCGGGGATTTACGAGCCCAGGGCGGCAGGATCGCCGAGGAGAACCGCTTGCGTTCGCCGGTGGCCCCGTCGACGCGCTTGTCGTTGACCCGCGGGGCCTTCACCTCGATCGCCCCGGTCGCGGTCGTCACCTTCCGCGGCTGGTGGAAGCCGTTGCGCACGACCAGGCGGCGGCCGGAATCGTCTCGCTGATCGGCCAACTCGGCTATGTAGGAGTTGACTTCTGCTTCCAGGGCCGCGGCCAGCATCCGCCTCGCGCCCTCACGCACGATCTCGTCAATCAGGGAGCCGTATGGCGTCGTTCCGTCTTCGCTGACTACCGTGAGCACGGGCGTACCTTCCCGACCGACGCAGCGAACGTCGGCCTACTCGATGACCATCACAGGATCATTCGGGAAGGCACGCACTTCGTGTGCCAACCCGAGGCCGATCCACAAGTCTTGAGCATTGCTCGAGGTGTGGGCTTGGAGATGTCGGTCAGAACCAGGAACGGCTGGAGGTTCAGACACCGATTCGACGCATCCACCAGGGGAGGTCTTGGGGTGCGAAGGGGTTGTTGAGGGTGCGGTCAAGCACATGTTCGTCTGCGGGGCCGACGACTGCGCTCAGCTCGCGTCGTGCCTTGGTCCTCAGGGCATGGAGTGTGATCTCCAGCAGGGTGCGGACGTGGTAGTCGCCGTTGCGGAGGTCTGTGTCATCGAGTTCGTAGAACGGCTCGAGGTCTCCGCGTGTCTTGTGGACAGACGTGTTCCAGCGGCGGAACGCGTGTGCGACTTCACCCGCGGGGAGGCCGTGGCTTCGTTCGAAGGCGGCGATCTGCCTGTTTGCCGAGGCGGACAGCCCGCGGATCACGGGTGCCCGCCGATGGTGCGTTCGGCGTTGCGGGAGCTGGGTCCTGATCTCGCCCGGTGATCGGCGAGGCATGAACACTTCCAGGAGAAAGAGGCTGGGTCGACCGACCTTACGAGCTGGTGCGTGATTGTGTTGAAGACGCGGGTTCCTGAGCTGTGGGTTTGTTTCAGTGGGTGGTGTTGCGGTCGGAGACGAGGCCGGCGATGGCCCGGTAGGTGGCGGGCAGGTTCTCCCGGCGGTGGGTCCAGCGGGCCAGTTGCTTCCAGCGTTTGTGGTCGGCGAGGGCGTGTTCGACGGTGATGCGCTTTGAGGAGTGCCGGTGCCGGGCTCGTAGGCGGGCTTCGAGGACCTCGGGCGGGCTGATCTTGTTTCCCTTCCTGGGTGGGGTCACTGCCTGGCCGGGGTGATCGCGGCGGAGCCCGGGGTAGCCGTCGTCCAGGAGGACCTCCACGTCGGGAAAGTGCTGGAAACAGGTACCGATGCCTTCGTTGCGGGCGGCGGTCGCGTCGTGCATCCGCCCTGGTCGCAGGGCGTCGGTCCAGAGCGTGCGGCCCTGATGGTCGGCGACGACGGTGGCCTTCATCGTGTTCTGTTTCTTCTTGCCCGGGATGAACGCACGGCGCCCGCCGCGGCCGGCCGGGGGCCGGCGGACCTGGACCTCGGTGGCGTCCAGCCGCAGCTCGGTGCCCTCGGCCCGGGCGTATGCGAGCACATCCGTCAGGGTCCGCAGCCGCAGACCGGGCCGGTCCGGGACCGCGCATCCCCGCTCGGCCAGCAGCCCTCGTATCTCGGCGGTCGCACGGGTGATGGTGGAGCGGTCAACGCCGAACAGCAGCGCCAACGCCGCATGCGGCAGATCGTGCCGCAGGTGAATCAGCGTGGCCACGAGCCGGTCGACGAACACCAGCCGATGCCGGGCACCGGCTCCTGCCTCGCGCTTCCTGGCCCCGCCGCGAGCTTCGTGACGACGCCCCTCAACCACGGCCTGCCACGGATCAGCCAACTCCTCAACCAGGGAGGCGAGATGCCCCTGGGAGACCCCTGTGAACACCTGATGCGCGAGAACCGTCCGACCGAGCATGATCGCCACACCCGGATCATGCCACCCACCAGCAAGAACACATCACCCGCTATCACACACCAGCTCGATAGGCATTTGATCGGGAGCCGCAGCCTCGCAGGAGATGTCCTCCCCCTTCACTCCGTCGCCCGTGTCGGCATGCTCCTGGATCGACCATCGAAGAGATTTAGCAGCACAAAGGATGGAAACTCGGCGAAAGTTGTCCTTTGTGGCCAATTGGTCCATTCGCATCGCCGGTGGTGCACGGCGCCGCGATCGCAGGAGGCGAAGGGTGCTCTCGTACGCCACGGCACTGGGTGCCGGAATCGTCCTCGGAATCATGTACGCGCTGATCAGGGTGCCCTCTCCGGCACCCCCTCCGGTCGCCCTGACCGGACTGGCCGGCACGCTGATCGGCTTCGCCATCCTCGAAGCGGTCGCATGAGCCGCGCCGTCGCCCGCTACGCGCTCTCCCTCGGCGCCGGCATCCTCGCCGGATTCCTGTGCTGGCTCATGGGCGTACCCACTCCGGCCCCGCCGTGGATCGCGCTGGTCGGACTGCTCGGTATCGTCATCGGCGAATCCGGGGGACGCCTGCTGCTCGCCCGGCTGGGCCACCTTCGCGCCGCTTCGTCCGGCGCCCCCGCTCCGGACGGTGACGAGTCCGCCCGTCGCGCCGACGACTGAAGAAAAGACCAAAGAAAAGACCCAAAGAAAAGGCTGAAGGAAAAGAGGGCACTGCCATGCTTCCCGTTACCTACTATCCGGTCGCCACCCAGGACCTGTTCCGGCACAACAGCGAACGGATCAAGGGCAAGCCGTACGCCAAGTACTTCAACGGCGACCTGTGGCTTCACGACGACGTGATGCCCGCCATCCAGAGCGCCATGCCCTCCGATGCGGCCATCACCAGCTCGCCCGAGGACCTCGACACCCTGCTGGACGCCGGGTACCACAAGGTCGAGACCGGCTTCTGCGTCACCGACGACGGCCACCCGTACGTCACCAGTCTCACCCGCTTCCCCGGCTGCACACCGGAGATGTTCACCTGGTGGTTCTGGTGGCATTCCGTCGAGCCCGAGCGCTACTCGCTGTGGTACCCCTACAACCACCAGCAGGCCATTCCCCGCGACCAGGACGTCCTCACCCGGCCCGGTGTCGCCGACGTCGATCGCTACATCGGCAACACCCACGACATCATCGAGTACATCGGCCCCATGCGCTCGGAGCTCACCATCCAGTTCCTCCACCCCTCCGAACTGGGCTTCGACACCAGCCGCTTCGCCCAGTCGGAGATCAGCGCCCACGCGTGCGGCAAGCTCAGCATGAACAACGGCGTCATGCTCCACCTCGTCCGCACCACGGCCGACGGTTTCGAACTGCGCAGCCGATACATCTTCGACTGCGGCAAGACCTACAGCACCGACGAGGAACGTGCCGAGGCGCTCGGCTTCGCCTACGAGATGCTCTTGCACGACCAGACCGAATTCACCCACCTGTCCACCTTCCTGGCCGACATCTACCGGGAGTTCGGCGACCAGGGGTGAGCCGGACGGGCTGGTCCCGGGCGGCCCGCCGGACGAAGAGTGCCGCCGCCCTCGCCCGTCGGCCGAAGGCCCCGGTGGGGCCCGTCGCGTCCGACGTCATGTCTGAATTCCGCCAACCCGGGTCTCCGGTCCGGCGCAGACCGGACGGTGTGATGGGCCGCTGCCCGAGCAGAGCCGCCAGGCCGAGCTCCGCGTCCGAAGCCGCGGCCGAGCGGACCCGCGGCAGCCTGAAGGGCGCCATTATGCACACCGATCACGGCTCCCAGTACACAAGTGCCGCCTTCGCCGCCTGCGAGCGGGCCGGGGTGAGAAGGAGCATGAGCGCCGTGGGCAGTTCGGCGGACAACCGCCGCGGAGAGCTGGAACGCGTCCATGAAGAGGGAGACGCTCAAGGGCGCGAAGGCGTGGCCCGCCGCTCGTCACGCCCGGCTCGCGGCCTTCCGCTGGGCCAGCCGCTACAACACTCGACGCCGGCACTCCCGCCTCGGACAACGCTCTCCGATCATCTACGAGAACACCTTCTTCGAACCCGCAACCACACTTCCCCAAGCTGCATAACCCCGTGTCCAACATCCGGGGTCAGGGCCCGTCTCCCGGTGCCTTAAACGCGCAAGGTTCTCAACCTGGATTACGCCCTGCTTCGACAGTGATCCAAACGAACGGCCCCTAGTAGGGCTTTATTACGTCTCTGGGCAAGTGGTCGGCTTGGTGGTTTCCTGCTGGTATGAGGGCAGATGAACTCGCCATGTGTCAGGGTCGGTTGGAGGAGTTCGCT
>NZ_JBEXPY010000043.1:0-61846 GCF_040612315.1 Streptomyces sp. NPDC006435 | reverse complement strand
GACCGGCCCGCCACCTTGCCCTCGCACCGGTGGCGGGCCGGTGCCGTGTCCCGCCCGCGCCACCGGGCCCGTCGGGCCGGGCGGCGGACACGAGCGGTCGCGGCGGACTGCTAACTTCGCTTCAAGCAACCGACTTGACCAGGGTCGATCGTGTGGCGCCGTCCGCTGCGACGCATCCCCGACGGAGGTCTCCGTGATGTCCAGTGCCCAGCCCCGGGCCGGGAGCAGGTCCCCAGAGGCCCCGTCGGGGGCGGCGCGCGGCCTGGTCGCCGTACTCGCCCTCGCCGGGATCGTCGTCTCCCTGATGCAGACGATGATGATCCCGCTGGTGCCCGATCTGCCCCGGCTGCTGCACGCGTCCGCCTCCGACGCGACCTGGGCGATCACCGCCACACTGCTCGCCGGGGCGGTCGCCACCCCGGTCATGGGCCGGCTCGGGGACATGTACGGCAAGCGCCGCATGCTGCTGGCCGGCCTCTGTTTGCTGGTGGCCGGTTCCGTGACCGCCGCGCTCGGCGAGGGACTGGGCCCGATGATCGTCGGCCGTACGTTCCAGGGCCTGGCCGCCGGCGTCATCCCGCTCGGCATCAGCATCATGCGCGACGAACTGCCCGCCCACCGGCTCGGATCGGCGATCGCGCTGATGGGCGCCTCGCTGGGTGTCGGGGGAGCCCTGGGCCTGCCCGCCGCCGCGTTCCTCGCCGAACGGGTCGACTGGCACGTGCTGTTCTGGGCGTCGGCCGGTGCGGGGGTGCTGGCCACCGTCCTCGTCCTGGCCCTGGTGCCCGAATCGCCGGTGCGCACCGGCGGACGGTTCGACCTGGTGGGCGCCGCAGGGCTCTCCGCGGCCCTGGTGTGCCTGCTGCTCGCGATCTCCAAGGGCGCCACCTGGGGCTGGGGCAGCGCGTCCACCCTCGGACTGGTGGGCGCCTCGGCCGTCGTCCTGGGGCTGTGGGGCCGGTGGGAGCTGCGGACCGCGCAGCCGCTGGTCGACCTGCGGACCACCGCCCGCCGCCAGGTGCTGCTGACGAACGTGGCCTCGGCCGTCTTCGGCTTCGCGATGTTCGCGGTGTCGCTCGTGCTGCCCCAGGTGATCCAGCTGCCGGAGGCCACCGGATACGGCTTGGGCGCCTCGCTGCTGACCGTGGGTCTGGTCATGGGACCGTCCGGGCTGGTCATGATGGCGGTCGCGCCGCTGTCGGCACGCATCTCCCGGAACCAGGGGCCGAGGACCACCCTGATGGCCGGTGCGGCGGTGGTCGCCGCCGGGTACCTCCTCGGCATCGTCCTGATGTCGTCGATCTGGCAACTGGTGCTGGTCTCGGCCGTGATCGGGGCCGGGATCGGACTGGCCTACGGGGCGATGCCCGCGCTCGTCATGGCCGCCGTGCCCATCTCGGAGACGGCCGCCGCCAACAGCTTCAACACCCTCACCCGGGCCATCGGCACCTCGGCCGCCAGCGCGGTGGCGGGAGTGGTCCTCGCCCAGATGACCACCTCGTTCGGCCCGCTCACCGTGCCGTCGCAGAACGGATTCCGCACCGTCATGGCGATCGGCGCGGGCGCGGCACTGGTGGCCCTGGCCTTCGCGTTCCTCCTGCCCGGACGCCACTTTGCCGCACCGTCCGCCCGACCCGCGCCGGAGCCCTCGCCCGCCCCCGCCGAGGGCTGAGGGCCCACCGGGCGACGGGCCACGGACGCCGGACGGCGGGGGCCGCCCGCCGGGGCGCCGGGCCGCGTCCGGCGACGGCCGGCCGGCCGTCGAAAACCAGTGGACCAGACCTTTGCGGGCCGCATAGCTTGTGCGCCCGTGACTGATGCTCAGCAGTGTTCATCGAGTGACTCGCCCCAGGCATCCACGGCACCGGCCCCGACGGCGGCCGGCGAGCGGGGGACGGGGGCCGACCGGCCGGCGGAGCGATCGGGAACCGGACCGGGGCTGTTCTCCGCACCGTACGCGCCGGCCACCGCCTGCTTCGCCGCGGTGATGTTCCTGACCGGGCTCGCCGCACTGGCCGTGGTCCCCACACTGCCGACGGCCGCCCAGGACCTGGACGGCGTGGCGCTCTTCCCGCTGGTGGCGGGATGTTTCGTGGCGGCGAGCCTGCTGGGCGGGGTGCTGGGCGGCCACTGGGCCGACCGGTCGGGGGCGCACCGCCCGCTGGCGGCGGGCATGGTGCTGGCCGTGGTCACCCTGGTCGTCTCGGCCGCCAGCACCTCCGTCTGGCAACTGGCCGCCGGACGCTTCGTGGACGGCGTGGCGGGCGGAATGATCGCGGTGGCGGTCAACGCGGCGATCGGCCAGGCGTACCCGGAACGGCTCCAGCCACGCGCCCTGGCGCTGATGAGCGCCTGCTGGATCATTCCGTCACTGGTCGGCCCGCCCCTGGCGGGGCTGGTGGCCGAATGGTGGTCCTGGCGGGCGGTGTTCTACGGACTGGCCGCCCTCACCGCGCTCCCGGCCCTGGCCGTCGTGGCCCTGCTGCGCGGTCGCTTCCGGCCGGTCGCGCCGGAACCGTCGAAGGACGCCGCGCCGCGCCCCGCGCTGCTGGTCGCGGTCGCGGTGAGCGTGGGCGCGGCGCTGGGCCAGTACGGCGCGTCGGGCTGGGACACCCGCCACCTGCTGTTCGCGGCGGTGGGCCTCGCCCTGCTGGCGGTGTTCGCCCCGCGGCTGCTGCCGTCCGGCACCGTGCGCGCCGCGCGCGGTCTGCCCGTCACGGTGCTGCTGCGCGGCCTGAGTTCGGGGGTGTTCTTCACCCTGGAGGCGCTGGTGCCGCTGATGCTCGTCACCGACCGGGACGTGGCCCCCGTGGTGACTGGCCTGGCCTTCACGGGCGCCGCCGTGGCCTGGGCCGCCTCCTCCTGGGTGCAGGGCCGTCTGCCGGAGCGGACCCCGCGCCACCGCCTCGTCGTGATCGGCGCCCTGATCCAGGTGGCGGCGGTCGTGGTCGCGACAGCCGGCTCGATGCCCGGCGCGCACCCGGCCGTCGCCGCCTCGTCCATGGTCGTCGCGGCGGTCGGCATGGGCCTGCTCGCCCCGTCCCTCACCGTGCTGTCGCTCTCCCACGCCCCGGCCGGCCGGCAGGGCTACGCGAGCAGCGCGATGCAGACCACCCAGAACCTGGGCCAGATCCTGGTCCTAGGCGTCGCGTCCGCCGTGTTCCACGCCTTCCCGGCCCTCGGGCCGGACGACGCGGTCGGCTACGGCGCGGCCTTCGCGCTGCTGCTCGTACCGGGTGTCCTGGCCGTCCTGCTCGCCCCCAGGTCGGGTAACGTGCCGGGCGCGGGCCGGAACGACCGGGACGGCCGCCGGGCCTGACGGCCGAGCGATTCACGAGCGACAGCGAATACGCCGAAATCGGCGGAAAGCCGTCCTGTGGGCAGAGGGCGGACATCTCTAGGCTCGACCACATGCGTGTACTTTTCGCCTCGACCCGAGGTTCGGGCCACTTCCACCCACTTGTTCCCCTCATCGACGCGTGCACGGCGCGCGGTGACGACGTCCTGGTCGTCGCACCGCCGGCCCTCGAAGCGTTACTGGCGTCCCGGAAACAGCCGTATCGCATCGGCCGGGAGCCGGACCCGGAGGAACTCGCGGGGATCATGACGCGGGTGCTGACGCTGGCCCCGGACGACGGGGTCTCCCTGATGGTCAGGGAGGTGTTCGGTCGGCTCTGCACCGCCGCGATGCTCCCCGCGACGGAGGAGGCCTGCCGCGACTGGCGGCCCGACCTCGTCCTGCACGAGACGTTCGAGTTCGCCTCGGTGGTGGCCGCCGAGCGCCACGGAATCCCGCACGCCCGGGTCGCGGTCTCGGCCGCGGGGTTCACCGCGTCCACCGACCCGTTCCTGGCCCCCGTGCTCGACCCGTACGGCCCCGGCATCGTCCGGCGGCTCCTCGAATCCCCGTACCTGACCCGGCTGCCCGCCTCCCTGGACCCCTCGCCGTACCCCACGACCCACCGCTACCACGAAGAACTCCGGCCGCAGGCGCTGCCGGACTGGTGGGGAGGGGCGACGGAACCGCTGGTCCACGTCACCCTCGGCACCGAGGCGGGCGCCCTGCCGACCGCGACCGGCCTGTACCGCGCGGTCCTGGACGCGGTGAGCGGACTGCCGGTGCGCGTCCTGCTCACCACGGGGCACCACATCGACCCGGCGGCCCTCGGCCCGCTGCCGCCCCATGTCCACGCGGAGCCGTGGGTGCCGCAGGCGGACGTCCTGCGCAGCGCCTCCCTCGTGGTCTGCCACGGCGGTTCGGGAACGGTCTACGGCGCCCTCGCGGCCGGCGTCCCCGTCGTCTGCGTCCCCCTCTTCGCCGACCAGCCGGACAACGCCCGGCTGGTGACCGCTGCCGGGGCGGGGGAGTCCGTCACCCCGACCGGGGGCCCGGAGGACGAGGCGTCGGTGCTGGGCGCCGACGACGTACGGAACATCCGCGAGGCAGCCGAACGGATCCTCGAACAGCCCCCGTACCGCGAACGGGCCCGTTCCCTGGCCGACGAGATGCGGGCCACCGCCACGGTGGCGGAAGTGCTCGCCACCCTCGGGACCTGACCCCGGACCACACGGCACGACGGCGCCCACCGTACGCCCGTACGGTGGGCGCCGCCGCGTCCGGACGTTCCCGCGGCGCCCGGTCTCCCGGCGCCCGGCCCCGGGTGGGTGGTCCGGCGGACGACGACCGCATAGGTTGATCATCCGCGCCGCCGACGACCGCGATGCCCGGCATTCGTGCAGGTCGGAGGCGGATCGAAAAAAATCGAAGAAAGTCGTCGTCGGATGTCGAGGGACCGTTTCCCGCTCCGACCGAAGGGTGACAGTGCGCCGACGGGGCGCACGGGACGGGGAGGACACCCGAGATGAAGTACGTCGCGATGATCTACGGCAACCAGGCCAAGTGGGACTCCTTCCCGGCCGAGGCGTGGCCGGAGGCGATCGCCAGGCAGGAGGCGTTCAACAAGAAGTACCGGGAGAGCGGCGAACTGCTGGGGGCCTACGGCCTCGCGGATGCCGCCGCCGCCCAGCTGGTGCGTCGCGAGGACGGCGCCCCGGCCGTCACCGACGGGCCGTACCTGGAGACCAAGGAGTACATCGCCAGCTTCTACATGCTGGACTGCGAGAGCCTCGAACGGGCGCAGCAGATCGCCGCGGACATGCCGTTCGCCGATACGGATCCGGTGGAACTGTGGCCGGTGCTGCACGAATCCGCGGCGGACGTGTGAGCACCGCGCACCACGGGGCCGAGGACCTGCTGCGCGAACTGGCGCCGCAGGTCCTCGGCGCGCTCGTCCGGCGGTACGGCGCCTTCGACACCTGCGAGGACGCCGTCCAGGAGGCACTGCTGGCCGCCGCCCTCCAATGGCCCGGGGAAGGGGTGCCCGACAACCCCCGCGGCTGGCTGGTCACCGTCGCCGCCCGCAGGCTGGTCGACCAGGTGCGCAGCGAGGCGGCGCGCCGCCGGCGCGAGGACGCCCTCGCCCTGGCCACCCCGCAATCCGCGCTGCTGGCCCACGCGGCCGACGCCGCACCCGCCTCGGACCACGACGACTCCCTGTCCCTGCTCTTCCTGTGCTGCCACCCCGCGCTGTCCGCGCCGAGCCGGATCGCGCTGACCCTGCGCGCGGTCGGCGGCCTGACCACCGCGCAGATCGCCGCCGCCTTCCTGGTCCCCGAGACGACGATGGCCCAGCGCATCAGCCGGGCCAAACAGACCATCAGGGCGGCCGGCGCCACCCTGTCCCCGCCGGAGGGTCCCGACGGCGCCGAGCGGCTGGCCGAGGTCCGGCACGTGCTCTACCTCATCTTCAACGAGGGCTACACCACCACGGGCGGCACCGACCTGACCGCGCCGGAACTGTCCACCGAGGCGATCCGGCTCACCCGGCTGCTGCACCGCCTCGTGCCCGAGGACGCCGAGACCGCGGGGCTGCTCGCACTGATGCTGCTGACCGACGCGCGCCGCCCCGCGCGCACCGGACCCCACGGCGAGCTGGTGCCCCTGGCGGAACAGGACCGCGGCCGGTGGGACCGCCGGCTCGTCGCGGAGGGCGTGGACCTGATCAGCCGCACCCTGCCCCGCGGGCAGGTCGGCCCCTACCAGCTGCAGGCGGCCATCGCCGCCGTGCACGACGAGGCCGGGCACACCGACGCCACCGACTGGCCCCAGATCCTCGCCCTGTACGACCTCCTGGAGCAGTGCGGGCCGAATCCGATGGTCCGTCTCAACCGCGCCGTCGCGGTCGCCATGGTCCGAGGACCGGCGGCCGGTCTCGACCTGCTGGCGGAACTGGAGAGCGACAAGGGCCTGGAACGCCACCACCGGCTGCTCGCCACCCGCGCCCACCTGCTGGAGGAACTCGGCCGGCACCAGGAGGCCGCGCACGCCTACCGGGAGGCGGCCGGCCGCACCGCCAGTGCCCCCGAGCGCCGCCACCTCACCGAACGGGCCCGCCGCCTGGAGACCCCGGCGTGAACCGGACCGGGCACCCCGCGCCGGGCGGGGACGCCCGGTCCGGCCCGGCGCGTCAGGAGCAGGCGCGCACCGCCACGACTCCCGGCCGGGGCGCGCCGTTCGTCGCGTCCACGCACACCCGCAGCGCCGAGACGGCACGCGGAGCGAACCGGTGGACGCGGTGGCGCACACGGTTGCCGCTCTCCTCGACGTCGTGAGTGCTCAGCAGGCTCACGGGCACGGCGTTCTCCGCCCGGACGGTGTCCGACAGCTCCACCCGCAGCGTGGTCGCCGCCGCGGCGTCGACGAGCAGCTCGAAGCCCTCCGGGGACGGTTCCACCGGCAGGACGACGCCCAGGTCGCGGTCGAGCGGGAACGGCTCGGTGCCGGGGCCCGGCTCGACGGCCGGCACGGACAGGGTGCTCGACACGCTGACCCGGGCCGTGCGCGCCAGGTCGTCCGGATCGGTGTTGCGCACCCCGACCAGCGAGGCGTCCTGCCGCAGCAGGACCTGTTGCAGGCGCCGGTCCGCGGCCGGTTCGCGCGGGGCGACCCCCGTCCCGCACGCACAGCGCCGCCCCGATGCCCGCGAGGTGGCCGACCAGCCCGTCACCGGTGCAGTCCAGGAACACCGGACCGGTGAAGGTGATCAGCCGCTCCGAGCCCATCGTCCAGCCGGTGACCGAGGTGATCGTGCGCTCCTCGGCCGGGCCCTCGGCGGTCACCTCCCGGACGTCCGTGTTGAGGAAAAGGGTCAGGTTCGGCTCGGCGAACAGCGCGTCCAGGACCACCTGGTCCCAGTGGTGGGGGTTGCCCTCCGGGTTGCGGTACTGGTTCTCCAGGATCAGTTCGCCGATGATGCCCGTCTCCAGGGCCCACCGCTGGGCGCCGTGCGCGGTGGCGCCGTACACCCACACCCGTACCTCGCTGCTCGAATTCCCGCCGGGCACGGGGCGGTTGTGGACCAGGGCGACCCGCGGGCCCAGCCGCGCGGCGGTACGGGGCGGTGCGGGGAAACGCGCCCCGCGCGGGAGTGCGCGGAGGGGAGGGGGAGGAAACGCCCGGCTCCCCTCCGCACGGCGCATCAGGGCGCCAGACGGGAGTCCGAGAGGCGGGGCGAGGGCGGCGGGGCGCCGTCCAGCGTCGCGGAGTGCAGTGCGGCGTGTTCCTCACGGGAGGCCACGGACCGGCCGCCGCGCACTGTGAGCCGGTGACCCCGCGGGGTCGTCCAGCGCACCTCGGCGTGGTCGCCGGCCACGACCGCCTCGGGGCCCGGACCGGTGCTCCGCGCGGCGTCGGACGGCACCAGGGACAGGGTCCCCGCCGCGAAGGCGTCACCCACCTCCGCCCAGTCCAGCTCGACCGGCGTGTCGCTCTCCAGGAGCACCACCTCGATCCGCACCCCGTCGGCGCGCGGGACCAGCCGGGTCGTCGGGGTGCGCCCCGCGAAAGAACCCCCGGCCGTCCGGAAGTCCAACCGGGCCGTTCCCAGGTCGAGTTCGACGCCGCCGTCGACCGGCGTCGCCTCCGCGACGGGCGGCGCGCCGATCGCGTCCACCACCAGGCGCAGCGACCGCACCCGGAACCGGTCGCCCGGCCCGATCATGTCGAGGTGGTGGTGCCGGTCGCCCGCCGGGCAGGCGAACCCCGCCAGCCAGGCCACGTGCGGGCCGCTCTGCACGGTGGAGAGCACGCCCGATGCGAAGTCGAAGTCCTCCGCCCCGTCGTCCTTCACCAGATGGACGTGCAGATGACCGGCGGTCCCGTCCGGGCGCACCCAGTGGCCGAACAGCGGCCGGCGCTGCAGCCAGGTGTCCTGGTGGTTGACGCTGCCCAGAGTGGTGACCGGGTCGAGCCAGGTCGTGCCGGTCTCCGGGGCCGGGCCGTCGGCGAACAGCTCCCGGTGCTCGTGCTCGCTTCCCAGTTCCGTCAGCCGGGGCAGGACCCAGTCCGGCATCCGGTAGTCCACGCAGGAGTCCACCCCGGTGGTCATCTCGCCCCGGACCGGGCGGGGTTCCGGCGCACCGAGCAGCCCCCCGACCGCCTTCGCCAGGGCGGGCGGCACCCCGAGATCGTTGCTGTAGCAGCGGGCCATGGGGCCGGAGAGCTGACGGGTCGGTGGGTGCCAGCGGGCGAGGAAGTGCAGCCAGAGCCGGTCGTGCAGCCGCTCGTTGAGCTCCTGCGTTTCCTCGTCCCGGACGTGTTCCCTGATCAGGGTCAGCGTCTGGAGCACCACGCCCCAGTAGGACGGGCTGTTGAACTCGGCGAAGCTGCCGGTGCCGTCGATCGCCGCGCACAGCCGTGCCATGCGGTCCTTGCCGTAGGCGAACAGCGCCCCGTCGTCGAGGACCTGACCGGCCGCGAGCGTGACGAAGGTGCCCATCGCGGCGACGTTGGTGTACCCCATGGGGACGTTCCGGCGGACGATCGACGCCGCCGCGTGCCGCACCGACTCCCGGAGTTCGCCCAGCACCACGGGCGGCAGCCGGTCGCCGTGCCGGGCGTGGACGAGCAGCAGCTGGATGCCGAGGAAGTCCGCCCAGTTCCAGTCGGGCGGGTCCATCTCCGCCGCCGGTTCCTCGGCGTAGTAGCCCCAGATGCCGTAGGTGGGGCTCTCCACGGACCGGTCCTGGAGGGCCGCGACGCGCAGGATCGCGGCGTGGGCGCGCTCGGCGTCGCCCTCGCCGCCCCGTTCCAGCAGGAGCAGGGCGTACTGCAGGGAGTTGCGGGTGGGGTGTGCGGGACCGCCCTTGATGCGGGTGTGGATGGGGTTGTACGGGGCCTCGACCTGCAACAGGTCCGCCCCGGCGTCCCAGCAGCGGTCGCCCTCGGCGAGAGCCGTTCGCAACAGGACGCGGTCGTACGCGTCGGTCGACCAGGCAGGGTGCACGGGAAGTCCTCCAGCTCGCGACCGTCGGGCCGACGGTCTACGGAAATGCTTGGGAAACGTTTTCCAGAGGCTAGGCCGACGTCAACGGTCCGGCAAGGGGCACCTGTTGGGTTCCTGGTCGGAAAAGCCCCGGACACCGGTCCGGAGATCGGGAACGGGCCGATGTTCACCCATTGACGCGGCCATATCGGCCGGTGCAAGGTGACCCCGGCTGGAAAACGCTTTCCAGCCGGTTCCGGTCCGCCCCTGAATGGAGTCCCCGATGAGACCCTCCCTGCGCACCGCCCTGACGGGCGTCACCGCGGGTGCGCTCGTCTGCGTGCTTGCCTCGTGTTCCGGTTCCGGCGACACCGCCGCCGACGGCACGGTGACCATCACCGTCTCCGGGCGCCCGCCCGCCACGAACGCGGCCGCGCTCAAGACGTTCGAGGCCAGGGTGGCGGAGTTCGAGAAGGCCAACCCCGGGATCGAGGTCAGGACGAACGAGTACCAGTACGACCAGCAGAGCTTTCAGACCAAGGTGGGCGGCGGCAGCCTGGAGACCGTCGTCCGGGTGCCGCTGACCGAGATGTCGGGGCTGATCAAGCGCAGGCAGATCGCCGACCTCACCTCGGACTTCAAGGGGCTGAAGCACAGCGAGGACTTCAACGATGTCGCGCTCGGGGCCGCGAAGGGCGTGGACGGCAAGCTCTACGGCATACCCACCGAGGAGTACGCCCTCGGCCTGGTCTACAACCGCGACCTGTTCGAGAAGGCCGGACTCGACCCGGACGAGCCGCCGGCCACCTGGTCCGAGGTCCGCACGGCGGCCGAGGCGATCTCCGAGAAGACCGGTGCCACCGGATACGCGCAGATGACCAAGGAGAACACCGGCGGCTGGATGCTGACCGCGATGGCGTACTCCTTCGGCGACAGCATGCAGACGGAGTCCGGCGGCAAGTGGGCCAACACCTTCGACCGTCCCGGCAGCGGCGCGGAGAAGGCGCTGAGGACGCTGAAGGACATGCGCTGGACGGACGACTCGATGGGCAGGAACCAACTGCGCAACATCACCGACATGGAGAAGGACTTCTCCGCCGGGAAGATCGGCATGACGCTCGCCGGCCCGAGCATGATCGGCCACTACGTCCAGCAGTACAAGGGCGACCCGAAGACCATCGGCCTCGGCGCCATGCCCGTCGAAGGCGCCGCCAAGCGCACCCTGGCCGGCGGCACCATCGCCGTGATCAGCCCCCGGGCCACCGCGCGACAGCGCGAGGCCGCCACCAGGTTCATCGACTTCTACTACCTCTCCACCAAGTACGACGCGACGCTCGCCGCGAAGGACGCACAGGCCAAGAAGAAGGACGGCGCGGTCATCGGCGTGCCGGGCGTCCCGTTCTACGAGCCGGCCGTCTCCGACCCGGTCGACGCCGCGGTCAACGAGGAGGCCAACGTGCCGATCGGGAACTTCGCCCCCTACAGCGGCACGCTCGGCGACTACGAACTGGTCATCGAGCCGCCCGTCGAGGCGCAGAACGTCTACAAGGCCCTCGACACCGCCGTCCAGGCCGTGCTCACCCGCGAGGACGCCGACCCGGCCGAGCAGTTGAAGAAGGCCGCCGCACAGGTCGAGTCCCAGGTGGAGCGGGCGCAGAACTGACGGCGGGTCCGGCACACCAGGCAGCCAGCACAGCACGAGGAGAGGCGAGGAGACGTCGATGAGCAGGTCGCAAGCGCCTGTGACGGCCACCGGCAACGGCACCCGGGACGACCGGACGGGAAAACAACGCCCCGCCGACCCCTCCGCGGACCGGCCGCGGACCGCCGACGGGCCGTCACGGACCGCCTCCCCGCACCGCGGCGGCCCGGCGGAACGCCTCGTCCGCTGGACCAGGCGGGGCGGGATCACCACCATTCTGTTCGGCCTGCCGATGGTGTTGTGCTTCGCCTACTTCTCCTGGTGGCCGATCGTCCGGAGCGTGCAGCTCAGCTTCCAGCAGACCAATCTGGTCGACCCCGCCACCTGGGTGGGCCTGGACAACTTCCGGCACGTGCTGGACGACCCGCTGCTGTGGAAGGCCGTCGGGAACACCGCGCTGTTCGCCGTGCTCGCCCTGGCGATCGGCTTCCCCGTACCGCTCTTCCTCGCGGTGCTCATCGCCGAACTGCGGCGCGGCGGCACGCTGTTCCGGATCCTCGCCTACCTTCCGGTGGCGATCCCCCCGGTCGTCTCCGTGCTGTTGTGGAAGGTGTTCTACGACCCGGAGGCCGGCCTGTTCAACCAACTGCTGGCCCAGGTGGGCCTCGGCCCGTACCCCTGGCTCCAGTCCACCGACACCGCGATGCTGTCGATCGTCCTGGAAGCCACCTGGGCGGGCTTCGGGTCCACGGTGATCATCTACCTGGCGGCGCTCGGCTCCGTACCCACCGAGCTGTACGAGGCCGCCGAGATCGACGCCGCGGGCATCTGGCGCCGCGTCTGGCACATCACCCTGCCGTCGCTGCGCGGCGTCGTCCTGATCATGCTGCTGCTCCAGATCATCGGCACCCTCCAGGTCTTCACCGAACCCTTCGTGATGACGGACGGCGGCCCGGAGGACTCCACCATCACCGTCCTGATGCTGATCTACAACTACGCCTTCCGGAACGGCGACTTCGGTGCCGCGACCGCGCTCAGCGTGATGCTGGCCGTCGTGCTCGGCGCGCTCTCGGCGATCTACCTGCGGGCGACGAGGAGCTGGAGCAACTGATGGCCGTACAGACCCCCCTGCGCACCCGCCGCCGCACCCGCCCGGAGGAGAGCGGACGCGGACTCATCTCCGACGCAGACCGGCGGCGGACCTCCGTACGCCTCTCGCTCCGCTCCGTCCAGACCCTCTCGCTCCTGCTGCTGCTCGCCTTCGGCGCCGCACCGCTCTACTGGACCTTCAAGGGCGCGGTCTCGCCGACCCAGGAACTGCTGCGCCACCCGCTGGGACTGTGGCCGGACCACGCGCAGTGGGACAACCTCTCCCGCGCCTGGAACGAACTCCAGGTCGGCCAGTACCTCTGGAACACCGTGGTCCTGGTCACCGGCTCGGTGATCGCCCACCTCGTCGTCGCCACCACCGGCGGCTACGTGCTGTCCGTGCTGCGCCCCAAGTGGGCGGCGCCCGTGCGGTGGATGGTGCTCGCCACCCTCTTCCTGCCCGGCTCCATCTCCCTGGTGGCGCTCTACCTCACCGTGCTCGACCTGCCGGGCCTCGGCATCTCGCTCGCCAACAGCCCCTGGGGCGTCTGGCTGCCGCACGCGGCCAGCGCCTTCACCGTCCTGATCGTGATGAAGTTCTTCGACGGCATTCCCCGCGAACTCTTCGAGGCGGCCAAGGTCGACGGCGCCGGGCCGTTCGTCGTCTTCCGCCGGATCGTGCTGCCCATGTCCCGGCCGATCCTCGCGGTGGTGACCCTGCTGACGGTCATGAACTCCTGGAAGGACTTCCTCTGGCCCCTGATCGTCATCCCGGACACCGAGAAGCAGCCCATCTCCGCCGCGCTGCCGCGCCTCGCGGAAACGGCGGAACAGTCGCTGCTCATCGCCGGGATGCTGCTCGCCATCCTGCCCCCGGTCGTGCTGTTCCTGATCTTCCAGCGGCAGATCGTGCGCGGCGGGGGAGGCTTCACCGGCCTCAAGGGATGAGTTCCACCCGGGCACACGCGCGGACCCGGTCCGCGCGGCCGACGGCGGCAGCGGTGCGCGCCGACGGCACACGGACCGGTGTGCTCCGCCGGGGTACAGCCGACGGAGCACACCACCGCCCGGGAGACCCAAGGACGCACCGCGCCGATCCGATCGAATCGAGAGGAAGCCTCGATGGAACAGAACGGCACGATCCGGCCGGGCCCCGCGGCACCGGCCAGACTAATGGGCCGCTCCCGGCGGCCCGCGGCCCGGGGCGGCGCGGCGGCCCTGCTGGCCTGCCTGCTGGCGGCGGCCCCCCTGCCCGGTACGGCACCGGCCGCCCACGCGGCCGGCACCCTCACCGTCACCTCGCCCGACCTGCTCTTCGTCAAGGGCCAGTCGAGGATCACCCTCGCCTCCGACCAGGCGTCCGTGGCCTGGAAGGCCATCGACGACCAGGGCCTGACCGTCGCGTCGGGCACCGCACCGGTCTCGGGCGGCACCGCCACCGTCGACGTCACCGGCCTCGGCAGCGGCTACTACACGCTCACCGCGACCGCCGGCACCACCACCCGCAACGCCAACTTCGGCGTGCTGACCGCGCTGACCGGCAAGGAACAGCGGGACCAGCGCTTCGGCACGGGCATCCACTACGGCTGGAACGGCGGCGACGACCAGAAGCTGCTGCGCTCGGTCAAGCTCATGGGCATGCACGGCATCCGCTCCGACATCAACTGGGGCGCCATCGAGAAGACCCCCGGTGAGTACTCCTGGAGCGCCTACTCCACCGACCAGCACATCCCGTACGCCAAGTCGCAGGGGCTGACCGCCCTGCCCATCTCCGGCTACCGCAACGCCAACTACGACGGCAACCGCACCCCGGCGTCCGACGCGGCCCTGGAGGCCTACGGAAAGTTCACCGCCGCGGCGGTGGAGAAGTACCAGCAGTCCTCGAAGGAAATCGAGATCTACAACGAGTACAACTCGACCGGCTTCAACAACGGCACCTGCGGCATCACCGCCGACTGCTACATCAAGCTGCTCAAGGCCAGTTACGGCAAGGTGCACGCCAAGGTCCCCGACGCCACCGTCGTCGGCGGCGGCCTGGCCGGTCTCCAGACCGACTGGCTGAAGCGGCTGTACACGATCGGCGGCCTGAAGTACATGGACGCGCTCAGCGTCCACCACTACGGCTACCCGAACCCGCCGGAGACCGCCCTGGCGAAGCTGCCGCAGGTGCGCGCCGACCTGGACGCGGCGGGCGGCAAGGACTTCCCGCTCTGGATCACCGAGAACGGCTACCCGACCCACAGCGACGGCGTCACCCCCGCCCAGCAGGCCGCGTACGTGCCGCGCGCCCAGATCTTCTCCTTCGCCTCCGGCGTCGACCGCTACTACTGGTACGACCTCACCAACGACGGCACCGACGCCACCAACAAGGAACACAACTTCGGCGCCTTCAAACGGCCCACGGCCGAGGTCAGGGCCTGGCAGCCCAAGCCGTCCGCGGTCACCGAGGGCGTCCTGATCCGCCAGCTCGCCGGCCGCGCCTACGCGGGTCGCGACGACGCCGGTTCCGACGACATCCGCTCGTACCGCTTCGGCACCGGCAACGAGACGGTCCGGACCCTGTACACCACCGCGGGCACTCCGAAGACGGTGGAGCTGAGGGCCTCCGGCCCGCTCACCGTCACCGACCAGACGGGCCACGAGAAGACGTACCTGCCGGTCGGCGGCAAGGTGCAGCTCGGCATCGACGACAAGGTGCTGTACGTCAAGGGCGCGGTGAGCGCGGTCGAGGCCGCGAGCAGCCCGGTGTTCTCCCTCCGGCTGCCGCAGCACTCCAACACCGAGGAGACCGTCGACGTGGTGCTCCAGGTCGACGGCACCAGGGGCCGCACCCCGCTGCCGCTGCCCTACACCTTCCGGATCGCCAGTGAGGAGTACCGGGTGACCGCGAAGCCCGGCGAGGTCGTCCGCAAGAGCGTCGAACTGCCCACCTCGGCCCTCACCGGCCCGCGCACGGTCAGCGGCACGGTCGGCTTCGGGCCGCTGAACCTCGCCCGGCTCACCTCCGACACCGAGGTGCTGCCCCCGACCCAGGTCGCCTTCGACCCGGTGGTGAAGAAGGCGGCCCCGTTCGCCGCGGCGATGAAGATCACCGTCACCAACAACCGCGTCCGCGGCCCGCTCGAACTCACCGGGCTGGAGTGGCAGGTGAACGAGGGCAACACCTACCTGGACCGGGGCACCGTCGGCGGACCGATCAGGGTCGGCGCCGACTCCAGCACCTCGTACACCGTGGACACGCGCAACATCAAGCAGTGGAAGCGCTACTGGACCGGTGCCCACATCACCACCTCCGACGGCACCAGGACCGCCACGGGCGCCTGGAACGGCTGGGGCGCCGTCCAGCCGTCCGGCACCGACACCACCACACCGATCGACATCGTCGGCGACGGCACGGTGAACCACAAGGGCGGCTACAACGGCGCGGCCGACCTGTCCGGCACCGTCCGGCCCCAGTACACCGCCACCGGACTCGTGCTCAGGGGCGCCATCACGGACAACGCACTGGCCCAGCCCGCCACCACCGCCGAGAACATGTGGCTGGGCGACAGCATCCAGTTCGCCGTCACCCCCGAACTGCCGGGCCGCAGCAAGCAGTACGTCGAGTTCGGCGCCTCGCTCGTGGGCGGCGAGCCGCAGGTGTACACCTGGCGGGCACCGGCCGGCCAGTCCACCGGTCCGACCCCCGGCGCCACCGCGCGGATCACCCGGGACGGCACCACCACCCGCTACACGGTGACGGTGCCGTGGACCTCGCTCGGCCTCGCCGGCAAACCCACCGGATCCATCGGACTCGGCCTCGTCGTCAACGACAGCGACAACGACGGCCGGGTGCGCGGCTGGACGGAGTGGGGCGGCTCCATCGCCAACAACTCCAAGAGCGCCGCCGGGCTGCGGGCCGTCCAGCTGACCGACTGACCCACCCCCGAACGGGCGGGGCCGGGCGCACCTGACGGCGCCCGGCCCCGCCACCCGGTGCGGCCCCGGCACCCCGCACCGTTCCCGGCCCCACCGCGAGGAGAACGACCCCATGGCCCTGTTCGACCTGCCGCTCCACGAACTGCGCGACTACCGGCCGCGGATCGACGAACCGGAGGACTTCGACGCCTTCTGGGCGAAGACCCTGGCCGAGACCCGCGCCCACGACCCCGCGGTCGTCCTCGAACCCGTCGGGACCGGACTGACCGGCATGCGCACCTGGGACGTCACGTTCGCCGGCTTCGGCGGCCACCCGGTCAAGGGCTGGTTCAGCGCCCCCGCGCACGCCGAGGGGCCGCTGCCGCTCGTCGTCCAGTTCCACGGCTACAACGGCGGCCGCAGCCTCCCGCACTGCTGGGGCATGTGGCCGCTGGCCGGCTTCGCCCACTTCGTCATGGACGTGCGCGGCCAGGGCGGCGGCGGCAACGTCGGCGACACCCCGGACCCGGTCGGCTCCGGCCCCTCCCACGCGGGCTTCATGACCCGGGGCATCGAGGACCCGGAGACCTACTACTACCGCCGGGTCCACGCCGACGCCGTGCGCGCCGTCGAAGCGGCCCGCTCCCACCCCCTCGCCGACCCCGCCCGCACCGTCGTCCTCGGTGGCAGCCAGGGCGGCGGCATCACCCTCGCCGTCGGCGCACTCGTCCCCGACCTGGCCGCGATCGCGGTCGACGTGCCTTTCCTCTGCCACTTCGAACGGGCCGTCACCCTGACCGACGCCGACCCGTACGCCGAGATCGTCCGCTACCTCAGGATGCACCGGGGCAAGGAGAGGACCGCCCTGCGCACCCTGTCGTACTTCGACGGGGTGTCCTTCGCCGCCCGGGGCCGTGCCCCCGCGCTCTTCTCCGTCGGACTGATGGACCGGACCTGCCCGCCCTCCACGGTCTTCGCCGCCCACAACGCATACCCGGGGCGGAAGGCGATCGAGGTCTACCCGTTCAACGGGCACGAGGGCGGTGCCATGTTCCAGGAGGCCGCCCAGCTCCGCTGGGTGCCCGAGGCCCTGGCCGGTGCGGTCTGACCCGTCGCCGTCCGGCCGGGTGGTGTGCGTCACGGACAAGGTGTGGACAGCACGTATAAGGTCCATCGGGGTGATCCACAACCCCGTGAACTGCAAGGACGAGGGCGGACGGTGCGACACAGGGTCTACGCGCACGCGATGCGCGTCATCGCGTGCGCGCTGATGACATGGCAGGTCTGGACGATGTGGTACATCGCCAGCCACGAGGCGGTGGGGGTGAAGTGGTCCTGCGACCTGGCCGGGGGATGCGCCAGTGACCAGCTCGCGTCGATGTCCCCGATGCTAGGGATCGCCTTCGCCGTCGCGCTCGGCCTGCTCGGTGCCCGGTACCTGCACCGGGCGGCACCGGGCGCGATGGTCATGCTCTGCGCCGTCGCGGCCGCGGTCGGCTGGTACGACGCGCTGGCGGAGGGCCTGGTCGAGCGGGACACCGTCACCAGCTTCCACATCCTCCTTCCGCTCGGCGACTTCTCCGTCTCCACCTGGCTCACCTTCCTGTGGTCCGTCGCGGGCGCGGGCTGTCTCGCCGCCTGGTGGGGCGCGGCCGTCAGCCTGCGGCGCACGGCGGGGCTGCGCAGGCTCTCCCGCCGCTTCCGCACGGCCGACGCGGTGCTGGAGGGCTGGCGATCGGTGGGCCGCAAGTACGGTGAGGTCACCGTGGTGTTCGCCGACGAGGACGGGGTGCGCCACGAGGTCCCGGCCGTCGTGGAACGCGTCGCCCTCAAGCGGGACGTCCGCGCCCTGTACGACACCGACCGCCCCGACGACCCGGACCGCACCCGGGTCGTCATTCCCCGCCGGAAGCTGCTGCGTCTCACATGATCACGCCGAACTCCTCCACCTCCTCCCTGCGCCGGTTCTTCAGTCTGTTCGCCGTGGTGTCCGTGCTCGGCACCGGACTCCTCCTCACCGCGGTGGTCCGGGGCGCCGTGGACGGCCCCCGCTGGCTGCTGCTCCTCGCGCTTCCCGCGGCGGCCCTGGCCCTGACGGCGTTCGGCAAGGTCGCCGAGAGCGCGATCTCGGGCCTGGCCTCCCCCGGGCTGCGCGCCGCCGGCCCGCGCGCCTTCGCACCCGCCGTGGTCAACGGCGTGAAGGCCGTCAACAGGGCCGACGGCCGCCCGGCCGCCGACGGGCGGGCGGGGAACTCGGTGTTCGTCTTCGACCTGACCGTGGTGGCCGACGACCTGCCCCCGTACCGGATCGAGGTCCGCCACCCCCTCGACCTCCAGGGACTGCTGCACAAGTCCAGGGCGGTCGTCGAGTACGACCCGGAGCAGCCCTGGCGGGTCGTCCTCCCCGACGCCCCGCCGCGCGAGTGGCTGGCCCGCGCACAGGTCCTCACCCCGCCCACGGGCGAGGTGAAAACTCCGGCCGGCACCTTCCCGACCGGCTCCCGGACCCTGCTGGCGGGCGTGGCGCTCGCGGCCGTGCTGCTGGTGCTGATCCGGGTGCTCGGCTGAGCGGGCCGGGGGCTGGGCCGCCCGGGGCTCAGCTGTCGCGCGGGGACTTCTTGAGGACCTTGCCGTTGATGTCGGCCCGCAGGTAGGCGCCGCCGTACTCGTCCGAGACGTAGACGCTGACCGTCGGTTGGTAGTTGTCGAACGGGGATGCCGGGTCGACGTCCACGTAGTGGGTGGTGGGTTCGGTGACGCCGAGTTCCTTGTCCGCCCGGCGTATCAGCCCCGGCAGGGCGTCCCAGTCGAACTTCTCCAGGTCCACGGACCTGGCGTCCGACATGAGGGTGCCGCCGGCCCGTTCCCGGGTGGCCCTGCCGTCCCGGTAGGCGTAGACGTCGTACAGCTTCTTGTTGCTCCTGAGCGGGGCCTCGACGCTGGCGTGCTCCTCGTACAGCGTGAACGAGGTGATCCGGGTGCCGCCCATCACCGGCTTCAGCGCGGCGATGACGGAACGCACACCGGCGGGCGTCAGCAGGTTCTCCGGCTGCTCCGGAGCCGTCTCCTCGGGCTCCGCGGCCTTTCCCGTTCCCGTCGACCGCCCCGCCTTCCCGTCGGCGGCGGAGGGACCGCGGGTGGCCCCGGCCGAGACGGACGGAGGGTTGTCGGAGGCCCGGTCGTCCGGGTCGGGCAGCAGCGACCACACCAGGGCACCGGTCAGTGCCGTCCCGGCGAGAGCGGTGGTGACCGCCACGGCGCGGCCCCGCCGGACCTGGCGGCGCGCCTCCCGCGTCCCCAGCGGCCCGGGCGGGACGGGCGCGGGGACGGGCGCCGGGGGCGGGACCGGAGCGCCGGACAGCACCGCGGTGGGGCCGTCCGAGGGCACCGAGTCCTGCAGGGTGAACGACGGCTGCGGGCGCGGCGGCACGGCGTCCTGCGGGACCCGGGGGTCCTGCCGGGGCGGCGCCGCCGCGGAGGCGGTGCCCACCGCCGCCAGCATCCGGTCCAGTTCGTCGGCCCCCGGCCGGGCCGCCGGGCTCCGGGTCAGCAGCGCCTCCAGCACCGGGGCCAGCGGACCGGCCTGCCGGGGCGGCGGGACCTCCTCGTCGAGCACGGCCGCGAGCGTCGCCAGTGTGGTGGCCTTGCGCAGCGGGTGCCGGCCCTCCACGGCGACGTACAGCATCATGCCGAGCGACCACAGGTCGGAGGACGGGTCGTCCTCGTCGCCCCGGATGCGCTCGGGCGCCATGTAGTCGGGGGAGCCGATGATCGAACCGGTCGCCGTCAGGCTCGTGGACTCCCGGATCGCCGCGATGCCGAAGTCCGTGAGCACCGGGCTGCCGTCCGTCCGCAGCAGCACATTGGCCGGCTTGACGTCCCGGTGGAGGATTCCGGCGGCATGGGCGGCGCGCAGCGCGGACAGCACCCCGCGCCCCAGTTCGGCGGCCTCCACCGGGGTGAGCGTGCCCTCGGCGAGCCGCTCCGCGAGGGAGGCGCCGGGCACCAGCTCCATCACGATCCACGGGTACGTCCCGACGCCGCCGTCCACGATGTGGTGGACGGTGACGACGCCCGGGTGGTCGAGCCGGGCCAGCGCGCGGGCCTCGCGCAGCACCCGCTCGCGCAGCAGCCCCGCCGACTCCGGGTCGTTCTCGGCGAGCGCCGGGTCCGGGGGCCGCACCTCCTTGAGCGCCACATCGCGGTGCAGGGCCAGGTCACGGGCCCGCCACACCATGCCCATGCCGCCACTGCCGAGCCGGTTCACCAGCTCGAAACGGTCGTCGATCACACGGCGCACAGGCCCCCCAGCGTTCATGGAAAAGAGGGTACGGGGCAGGTCCGCGGCGAAACGCACCCACCCCGTACGCGGCTCAGGACCCGGCGCCCGGCGTCAGCCGCAGCGTCACGATCTGGAACGGCCGCAGCGTCAGCCGCACCGCGTCGCCCGCCACCTCGGCGGCCGTCCCGTCGGCGAGCGGACGCTCCAGCAGGTCCGTGACGCCCGCCCCGGCCAGCGCGAAGCCCGCCGTCAGCCGCGCCGAGGCCCGCCCGCCGTGCGCCTCGTGGAGCCGGACCACCACGTCCCCGCTGCCGTCGTCCGCGAGCTTCACCGCCGTCACGACCACCGCGTCGTCGTCCACCGAGACCAGCGGCGCCACCGCGGTGCTCCCCGGCACCCGGCGCTCGGGCAGGGCGAACCGCCAGCCCTCGCGGACCGCGTCGCCGACCGTCGCCCCCGGCAGCAGCGCGTACCGCAGCCGGTGCACCCCCTGATCGGTCTCCGGGTCCGGGTAGCGGGGCGCCCGCAGCAACGACAGCCGCACCGTGGTCGTGGTGGAGCCGTCCTCGCGGACCGTACGGGTCACGTCGTGCCCGTACGTCGAGTCGTTGACCAGCGCCGCGCCCCAGCCCGGCTCGCCGACGTGCAGGAAGCGGTGCGCGCAGATCTCGAACTTGGCCGCCTCCCAGCTGGTGTTGGTGTGCGTCGGCCGCCGGACGTGCCCGAACTGGGTCTCCGCCGTGGAGTGGTCGGCGCGCACGTCGATCGGGAACGCCGCCTTGAGGAACTTCTCCCGCTCGTGCCAGTCGACCTCGGTGTCGATGTCCAGCCGCCGGGCCCCCGGCCGCAGCGTCAGCAACTGGGTGACCCGGGACGCGCCGAAGCTGCGCACCACCTCGACGCCGTCACCGTTGAGCCGCACCGAGTCGGCCCCGGTCAGATCGGTCACCGTGTTGCGGTAGAAGGCGTCGACGTCCCAGGCGTCCCAGTGGTTGGGCAGGTCCGGGTGGATCTGCAGCAGGTTGGCCGCACCGCCCGGCGCGACCGTCTCCCGCCCGGCCACCAGGTCGACGACCGAGACCACGAGGCCCCGCGCGTCCACGGTCACCCGCAGCAGCCCGTTGTCCAGCCGGAAACCGGAGCCGTGCGCCGTCACCTCCACCGCCGCCCCCCGCCGGTCCGGCGCGGCCACCGCGCCCCCGGCGGCCACCCCGCCCCGCTCGTGCGGCGCGGAGTTGAAGACGACCGTTCCGTCGCCCTCCGGAGCCCCGGCCAGCGCCCGCTGCGCGGCGCCGATCACCGCTTCGAGCTCCTCGGCGATCCGGGCGTACGTCGCCTCCGCCTCGCGGTGCACCCAGGCGATGGACGAACCCGGCAGGATGTCGTGGAACTGGTGCAGCAGCACGCTCTTCCAGATCCGGTCCAGCTCCTCGTACGGGTAAGGGAAACCGGTCCGCACCGCCGCGGTCGCCGCCCACAGCTCCGCCTCCCGCAACAGGTGCTCGCTGCGCCGGTTGCCCTGCTTGGTCCGCGCCTGCGAGGTGTACGTGCCGCGGTGCAGCTCCAGGTACAGCTCGCCCAGCCACACCGGCGGCCGCTGATACTCCGCCTCGGCGGCGGTGAAGAAGTCCGCCGGCTTCTCGATCGTCACCCGGGGCGAGCCCTCCAGATCGGCCAGCCGCCCGGCGCGCGCCAGCATCTCTCGGGTGGGGCCGCCGCCCCCGTCGCCCCAGCCGAACGGGACGAGCGAGCGCGTCGCACGGCCCTTGTCCCGGAAGTTCGCCTCGGCGTGCGCGAGCTCCCGGCCGGACAGCTCGGCCACATAGGTGTCGACCGGCGGGAAGTGCGTGAACACCCGGGTGCCGTCCAGCCCCTCCCACAGGAAGGAGTGGTGCGGGAACGGATTGGTCGTGTTCCACGAGATCTTCTGGGTCAGGAACCAGCGCGAACCGGAGAGCGCCACCAGCTGCGGCAGCGCCGCCGAGTACCCGAACGAGTCGGGCAGCCACACCTCCTCGGTCTCCACCCCGAACTCCTCCAGGAAGAACCGCTTGCCGTGCACGAACTGCCGGGCCAGCGCCTCCGATCCGGGCATGTTGGTGTCCGACTCCACCCACATCCCGCCCACCGGCACGAACTGGCCGGCGGCCACCTTCTCCCTCACCCGGGCGTACAGCTCCGGCCGGTGCTCCCGCAGCCAGTCCAGCTGCTGCGCCTGCGACATCGCGAAGACGAACTCCGGATGGTCGTCCATCAGCGCCACCACGTTGGAGGTGGTACGGGCCACCTTGCGCACCGTCTCCCGCAGCGGCCACAGCCACGCCGAGTCGATGTGCGCGTGACCCACCGCCGACAACCGGTGCGCCGAGGCGTGCGCGGGGGAGGCCAGCACGGCCCGCAGCCGCTCCCGGCCGGCGGGCGCGCTCGCCCCCACGTCGTCCAGGTCCAGCGCGTCCAGACAGTCCTCCACCGCGCGCAGGATCTCCCAGCGGCGCGCCGAACCCAGCGGCAGCTGCCGCATCAGCTGGTCGAGCACCTCCAGGTCCTGGACCAGCTCCCACACCTGCCGGTCGAAGACCGCGACGTCCATCCGCTCGACGCGGTACAGCGGCTCGCCGCCCGCGGTCTCCCGGTCGCCCAGCGCACTGACCCCGTCCAGGATCTCCGGATTGGCGGCGGCCTCGAGCAGGTACGTGAACTCCTCGCCGCCCGCCACCCGTTCACCGACGCGCAGCCAGGTGTTGCGCGGGTTGAGCGCCTTGACCACACTGCCGTCCGGCCGGTGGGCCAGCGCCTCGGCGGAGAAGCCGGGCCGGTCCCTGGCGAACCCCAGGTCGATCACCGCCTCGACGGTCTCACCGGCCCAGTCCTCCGGCACCCGGCCGGTCACCCGGAACCAGCTGGTGCCCCAGGCCGGTCCCCAGGGATCGCCGACGGCACCGGGCCCGTAGGGAGCCGCCACCGCCTCGGCGAAGGGCACCGGTTCGCCGGGGGCGTGCCAGACCTCGAACGCCAGCGGGGCCGTACGGGGGTGGACGGCGGGGCGGATGCGCTCGCGCAGGACGCGGTCGAGCCGTTCCTCGGTCAGTGTGCGGTCGTCATGCATGGGTGAGAGGGCCCCTCTGGATCGAAGGTGTGGTGATCGAAGGCGTGGTGATCGTGGTGATCAACGATGTGGTGGCCGGCGGCGTGCTGCGACGGGGGAGTGGTTCACGGGAGCTCGTCGAAGCCCGCGCAGGGCAGCGACAGCCCGGCGGCCAGGGACAGCAGGCCGTCCAGCCGGGCCGGGGTCACGTGGTTGTCGGGATGGGCGTCGGCGACGCAGTGGGCGTACAGGGTGACCACGCCGCCCTCCTCGGCGGTCCGGCGCAGCGCCGCCTCGACACCGCCCAGGTCGTCCCCGTACGCGACGGCGCCGCGCCCGCTGTCCACCGAGCAGCCCGGCAGGACCCGCCGGGCGGTGAGGTCGCGGGCCGGTACGCGCAGTTCGTCCGCGAGGGCCGGATCGGCGCGACGGCCGACGGGCACCCCGCCGCGCAGCCGCTCGAAGAGGGTGAGGAGCAGCCGGTCGGTTTCCTCGTCGCGGGCACTGCACGGATAGGCGAAGCTCCGGGCCGGAAAGCCGAGACGGCGCAGCCGCTCCAGGGCGGGCACCACCTCCCGGTCGAGATAGGCGGCCGGTCCGTGCGCCGAGACGAAATCGGGCGCGCGCTCGTGCCGCAGGCCGTGGCAGCCGATGCTGTGGCCGTCGTCCGCGAGCCCGCGCAGCAGCCGCACCTCGTCCCGGTCGAGCCGGTCGGGCTCGCAGACGAAGAAGGTGACCCGCGCCCCGTACGAGGCGAACAGCGGCGCGACGGCGGCCCACTCGCGCACGTGCCGGTCGTCGAAGGTGAGCAGCAGGGCCCGCTCCACGCGTCCGGTCACCGCCCGGACCCCTGCGGTGCCCAGCCGGGGACGGAGCCGTGCAGCGCCGTGTGGAAGGGGTCGCCGGGGACGATCTCGCCGGCCCGGACCGTGCGGCCGGTGAGCGCCGCCTTGTACATCGCGGTGATCAGCTCCAGGGACCGGCGGCCGTCCCCGGCGCTCGCCCGGGGCCGCCGGCCCGCCCGCATGTCGGCCAGGAGCGAGCGGAGCTGGGCGTCGTGCGAGCTGGGCACGTCCTTCGCCGGGGAGGTCCAGCGGGCCACCCGGTCCGGATCGACGCCGGGGGCCGGGGTGTAGGTCCAGTCGTCGTTCCCGTACCCGTAGAGGTGGTTCAGCTCGATCGTGGCGTCGCGCAGGTCGATCCGCAGATGGCTCGACTGGCGCGGCGAGAGGGCGCTGTTGACCACGGTGGCCAGGGCGCCGGAGGCGAAGCGCACGGTGGCGGTGGTGACGTCGTCGGTCTCCACGTCACGGGCCAGCCGGGCGGCCATGGCCCGGATCTCCGCCCAGTCGCCGAGCAGTTCGAGCAGCAGGTCGATCTGGTGGATGCCCAGCCCCATGGCGGGACCGGCGCCCTCGGTGGCCCACTTCCCGCGCCAGGGGACCGCGTAGTAGGCGTCGTCCCGGTACCAGGTGGTCTGGCAGTGGGCGACCAGCGGCGCCCCCAGCTCGCCGGAGGCGATCAGGGCCCTGGCGTGCTCGGCGCCCGAGCCGAAGCGGTGCTGGAAGACGATCGGCGCGTACGGGCCGCCCTCGCCCTCGGCGGCGGTCATGGCGTCGTACTCCGCGAGGCTGAGCGCGGGCGGTTTCTCGCACCACACCCACGCCCCGGCGGCCAGGGCGGAGACGACCTGCTCGCGGTGGGCGACGGGCGGCGAGGCGATGACCACGAGGTCGGGGCGGACCTCGCGCAGTGAGGCGGCGAGGTCGGTGGAGTGGTGGGGCAGCGAGAAGTCGGCGGCGAACGAACGGGCCGCCACCGGGTCGGCGTCGACCGCGCCGAGCACCGCGAAGTCCGCGGGCAGCCGGAGGAACGCCGGCATGTGGACGGCACGGGCGATGTTGCCCGCGCCGACGAGCAGTACACGAAGGGGAGTCACAGTCACAGGGAGCCGTCCGGGCCGGGGCGTGGTCGCCGAAGTTGGTAAGCGTTTTCCAGAAGGTTGGGAAGAAGCCCTTCCCGAAGGAAGGGCGGGAGTGGGGGTCAGAGAGTGGCGTAGAGCGCGTCGGCGCTGGTCACCGGACCGGTACGCAGCCGGTGCGGCCATTCCAGGGCGAGACCGAGCGAGTCGCTCAGCCGGTCCTGGAAGGAGGCGAGCCGGCGTTCGTCGTCGCGCACCGCGCGCGGCGGCAGCCGGTGCTCCAGACAGTACGAGACCAGCGCGCCGACCGCCTCGCCGATGCTCCACTGGCCCGCGTGGCCGCCGACCGCCGGCGCGCTGAGGTGCGTGGCGCCGATGTTCCGTCCGGCCGGGAGCAGATTCTCCACGCGTACGGGCAGCAGCGCGCCCAGCGGCAGCTGGAACGGCAGGCACTCCAGGTCCAGGCCCGCGCCGCCGCCGGTGCCCGGGTGCAGCGTGATCCGGGAGCGCAGGGTGCCCACGCTGTCGGTGAAGGTCTCGGCCCCCGGCGCCCCGGCCCGTGCCGCGACGGTCAGATGGTGCTCCAGCAGGGTGAACTCGGCCCGGATGCGCCGGGATTCACGTACGTGCGGCGCCTTGGCGAACCCGTCGGACGTGCCCGTGGCGTCGGGCCTCAGCCGCAGCTCGGGGTAGCCGTGGCCGCCGTCGTGCCGGGGCGCCCGGGTCTGCATCCAGTACAGGAACGACAGCGCCTGTTCCCGCGCCTCCCGCTCGGCACGGGCCCGCACCTCCTGACCCGCCCCGGCGAGCGGCAGCCCGGTGTAGGCGGTCTGCTCCCAGTCGACCAGGGTGAGGTCGCTGTCGAAGGTGCCGGGCAGGTACCGGCTCCGGGCGAGCGCCCGCAACCGGTGCCAGCGGTCGTTGGGCGGGGCGCCCCAGGGCGGGACCTCGTCCGGCTCGTGCAGGAAGAGCGGCACGGTGCGGGCCGGGCCGCTGCCCGGCTCCGCGGCCTCCCAGGAGAAGGCGCCGGACCACCGGTCGTAGCCGGCCGGCCGGTCCACGGTGTGGTCCTCGCCGGGACGGTGGTCCAGGGCGAAGACCCAGGAGAGGGGCTGCTGGTCCAGCGGGTCGGCGACCGCCGCCGCGTGCGGCTCACCGGTCTCCTCCCGGGACTCGGCGCCGGTGACGTGCTCGACGCCCGCGAGGTCGAGCAGCTCGCCCAGGTCCGTCGCGTCGACCACGTACGGGGCGGCGACCGTCAACCGCCCGCCGTCCGCGGCCTCCAGGGTGACCGCGGAGACCCGGTCCCCGTCCGTCCGGGCCGCGACCGGCCGGTGGCGGAGCAGCAGGGTGAGCCGGCCGGCGGCGAGGTGCGGGGCGAGCAGCTCCTGGACGACGGCGAGCGCGGCCCGCGGCTCGTGGCTGAGATGGCCGGTGGTGCTCAGCCCGGGGTCGAGCAGGGGATCGGCGAACGGCCCGGGGCACAGGGGGTAGTTGCGGCGGTAGAAGTCGCGGATCCGTTCGCGCAGGTCCCGGTAGCCGGGGGAGACGGGGTCCAGCTCGATGCGGTGGCCGTCGGCCAGCGGCACCGCCTGCGCGGTGAACAGGCCACCGGGCCAGTCGGTGGCCTCGGTGAGCACGACACGGTGTCCGAACCGGGCGGCGGTCAGCGCGGCGGCCAGACCGCCGAGGCCGGCACCGACCACCAGGACATCGGTCCCGAGTTCGCGGGTACGGGGGGTGGGGGCGGCGAACACAGGAGTCTCCTCCCTCTCAGGGCCGACGGGCGGCGACGGTACGGAGCCGGACCGGTACGGACTCGCGCGTCCTGATCCGGACGGGGAGCACGATCTGCTCGGCGTCGCGGTACGGGTCCTCGCCCGCCGCACGCTCCGCGATCCGCTTGACCAGCTGCTCGACCGCGCGGCCGCCGATCTCCCCGGCGGGCAGCCGGGCGGCGAAGCTGGTGAGCGGCAGCAGGTCGTAGGGGCCCGCGTCGTCCATGCCGGCCAGCACGATCTCGTCGGGCACGGCGATGCCGAGCGCGGCCAGGTCGGCGGCGGCGGTGGCGACGGCGAAACCGTGCGCGCACAGCAGCGCGGTCGGCGGCTCGGCGGAGGCGAGGAGCTCGGACAGCAGCCGCTTGCGGTCCTCCTCGGGCAGCGCCGTGTACGAGCGCAGCGCGGTGAACCGGGGGAGCAGCGGCTGGTCGTGGGCGCGCAGTGCCTGCTTGTGCCCGGTCATCCGGTCGTGGACGCTGGTGCACTGCGTCTCGCCCCAGAGCGTCGCTATGCGGGTGTGGCCGTCGGCCAGCAGGTGCTCGGTGAGCCGGTAGCCGACGTCGTAGTTGTCGGCGGTGACCGCGTCGACGGCGAAGTTGGGGAAGTAGCGGTCGACCAGGACCATGGGGATGCGCAGGCTCCGGAGCTCCTCCAGTACACCGGGGTCGGGCGAGCCCTGGACCGGATAGAGGATGATCCCGTCGACCCGGTCCTCGGCGGCCTGGCGCAGCGCCTGGTCCTGACGGGCCAGCGACGCCGCGTGGTCGGCGTGCCCGGTGGCCGTCATCCGGACCGCGGAGTCGGAGAAGAACAGCCGCAGCCCCCGCTCCGAACAGCCGGACTCGATCCCGCGCAGCACCTCGGACTGGTACGGGCCCTGGCCGCTGATCACGCAGGAGACCACACCGGAGCGCTGCGCCGGTCCGGGCTCACCGGTCCGTCCGTCCGGGTCGGCGACGAAGGTGCCCAGACCGCGCCGGCGCACCAACAACCCTTCCGCGACGAGGTCGTTGAGCGCCCGCACGGCGGTGGTGGAACTGACCCCGAAGCGCTCGCGCAGCTGGTTCTGGGTGATGAACGGAGCGCCGGCCTCGTACTCGTCGCGAGCGACCTCGGCCCGCAACTCGTCCTTGATTCGCTGGTACTTGGGACCTGGCGTACCCATCCAGCCACCGCCTTCCCGGGTTTGACGCGTCAAATGGCGTTGGCGTCAGTGTGGCGGTGGTTAACGCGTCATTTCAAGAGTCTTTCCGCGAATGATTGAGTCAATTGACGTGTCAAACGAGGAGGTTGTCACTTCGACGCGTCAAAGGAGCGGCCCGGAGGGCCAAAGGGAAGGCCCGGACGGAGGCCCCCGGGTTGGGGAGACCCTCGTCCGGGCCGTCGCGGTTCGTTCCGGCTCAGCCGGTCACGCGGGGCGGCGGCGCGGTGCTGGCCCGCACCACCAGGCGCGACGGCACGGCCAGCGTGCGCGGCGAGGGCGTCGCGTCGCCGAGGGCCAGCAGCAGCGCCCTGCGGCCGATCTCCTCCAGCGGCAGCCGCACCGTCGTCAGCGCGGGCGTGACGTCACCGGCCACCGGCAGGTCGTCGAAGCCCACGACGGAGACGTCGGAGGGCACGCCCCGCCCGAGGTCGTCCCGGAGCGCCGCGAGCGCCCCCAGCGCCATCGCGTCGTTGAGCGCGAAGACCGCAGTGATCCCCGGTGACCTGCGGAACAGCCGCACCGTCGCGGCCCGTCCGCCGTCCCGGGTGAAGTCGGCCTCGACCCGGTGGCGTTCCTGCACGACGACGCCCAGCTCGGCGGCCCGCTCCAGGAAGCCGCGCAGCCGGTCCTGCACGGAGACCAGGGCGAGCGGCCCGCAGACGACGCCGACCTCGGTGTGCCCCAGCCGGGCGAGGTGCTCGGCCACGGCCCGGCCGCCCTCGTGGTTCCCCGGCGCGATCGTGTCCACCGCCAGACCCTCGTGCGCGACCGCGGTCACCCGGCCGCCCTGCGCCGCGAAGGACTCCAGCTCCTGGACGAGCGAGGGGTTCCTGCCGGTGAAGCCCGAGCCGGCGAGGACGACGGCCCGGGCCCGCTGTGCCCGCAGCCGCGCCACGTACTCCGCCTGGAGTCCGGGCTCGTGGAAGGTGCCGGCCAGCATCACGAGGAGCTTGTGGTCGCGGGCGACCTCCATGACGCCGGCGGCGATGGCGGAGTAGTACGCGTCGTTCACGTCGTGCACGAGCAGCCCGACGAGGGAGGTGGTGGACCGCACGAGCGCGCGGGCCGGCGCGTTGGACACGTAGCGGAGCCGGGCCGCGGCCTCCAGGACGCGCTCCTGCAGCTCCTGGGTGACGTTGCGGTCGCTGTCGCCGAGGACGCGCGAGGCCGTGGCGAGGGACACCCCGGCATCCTGCGCGACCTGCTGGAGCGTCACGGCCGACGACGGGCGGGGGCGGGCGGAACGTCGATTGACCTGGCTCTGCATGGGGCTACGATAGCTGTCCTGAAAGCGTTTTCCCATCGCACATGCAAGCGGATCCGGCGCTCGGCGTGCTCTCCTCCCGTGCCCCGCTCAGTCCGCCCTCCATCGGCCGGGCTCGGCCGACGGCATCCTGGTCAGGCAGCGGTAGACGGCATCGCTGCGGAAGGCGAACCGCCGTTCGGTCTCCGGAGTGAGCCGGACGCCGAGCCCCGGTGCCCGCGGGGCGAGCAGTCGGCCCGACTCGATGCGGAACGGCTCGACCAGCAGCTCGGACCGCAGGGCGTATGCGGGCAGCGGCCACTCGGCCAGCCGACCGCCGCCGGCGAACGCGGCGTGGTAGTTGGCCGCCTGGCACACCGCACTGCCCCAGCAGTGGACCACCGGGGCGACGCCGTGTTCCGCGGCCCCCGCGAAGACGGCCAGCGTCTGTCGTGGCCCGCCGACGACCGTGGCGTCCGGCTGGACCATGTCGTAGTACCCCGCAGCCACGCGCTCCAGCAGCTCGCGCGCGGTGGTGACGGTCTCCCCGCCCGCCACCGGGCAGCCGGCCGCCCGCCGCAGGGCGGGGTACTCATGCGCACGGGCCGGCCCCAGGGGCTCCTCCAGAAAGCGCACCGGCTGCGGTGTGCCCGCCCCGACCGCGTCGAGGAACGCGAGCGTGTCCGCCACCGACTGGCCGGGGTCGTCGAGGTTCTGTGCCATGTCGACCGCGATACCGACCCCGTGCGGGGCCGCGTGTTCCAGTGTCCACACCACCTTGTCCGCCTCGTGGCCCCGTGCCCTGATCTTGAAGGTGTCGATCCCGAGCGAGGCGACAGCGGCGATCTCGGTGCTCATCGCCGAGGGGGACGCCGAGTCGCCCCCGCTGGCGTAGAGCCGGATCCTGTCCGTGCGACGGCCGCCCAGCAGCTCGTACGCGGGCACACCGGCCCGCTTCCCCAGGGCATCGAGCAGGGCCGCATCCACGGCGGAGACGACATGACGGGCCGCTCCCTGAAGACTCCAGTACCCCGTGACGAGCACCATGTCCCGGTACCGTTCCGCCAGGTCGCCGGCCGGGCGCCCGACCAGGTGGGGGGCCAGCAGCTCGACTGTCGACACGAAGACGTGCGGTGCGAACACGGCGAGATACCCCTCGCCCAGACCGGTCGTCCCGTCGTCCAGGGTCACCTCGACCAGTCCCGTCGTGCGCCGGCCCGTGGGCAGCGCCACGCGCACCTCCAGATTCTCCGGGTCGGCGTACGGGGCGCTGAGCAGGACCGGCCGGACCGCCGCGATCCGTGCTCCGGCGTCGAGCGCACCCATGCGTGAGGAAGTGTGTTCGGCCATGTCGTCGCGTCCTCAGAATCCCCTGGTCCACTGCACGGGGTTGCGCAGCGGGACGTCGGTCTCGAAACGGCGCAGGTTCTCGGCGAACAGGTCGATCACTCGCGCGGTCTCGTCCGTCGAACCACCCGCGGTGTGCTGGGTGAGAATGACGTTCGGGCAGGTCCACAAGGGATGGCCGGCGGGCAGCGGCTCCTGTCCGGTGACGTCCAGCACCGCACCGCCGAGCCGCCCGGAGGACAGCTCGGACATCAGCGCCTCCTCGTCCACCAGTGATCCCCGGCCCGCGTTCACCAGGACGGCCCCGGGCCGCATCCGGGCCAGTCGCCGCGCGTTGAGCAGCCCGCTCGTACCGGGCGTCCCGGGCAACAGCCCCACCACCACGTCGAAGTCCGGCAGTTGCACATCGAGCTCGGCCAAGGTGCGGATGTCGCCCGAGCCGCGCGCGAAGTGCGAGATCGGGCAGCCGAACGGCCCGAGCAGTTCGGCGAACCTCCGGGCGATCGCCCCCCGGCCCAGCACCAGGACCCGGGCCCCGGACAGCAGCCGCAGTCGCGGTCGGACGACGGACTTCGCCCAGGTACCGCGGGAGCGCAGCCCGGAGAGTTCGTCGATGCCGCGGTGCAGTGCGAGTATGCCCGCCAGGCACGACTCGGCCACCGGGTCGGCGAAGACATCGCCCAGGTTGGTCACGGCCAGCCGACGGCCGAGAACCGGCCAGTCCAGGCCGAGATAGCCGTCGATCCCGACCGAGGCGAGCTGCAGCCACCGGAGCCGGGGGGCCTCGGCCACCCGGGCGGCCTCGGGGTTGCCGAGTGCGATGTCGGCGTCGGCGAGGGCATGGTCATCGGCAGCGGAGAGCGTCCCCGGCTCGGCGAACCACACGGGCCCGGGACCGAGTTCCCGCAGGCGGACGCGGCCGGACTCGTCGAGCGGCAGTTCCACGTACAGGCCGGGGCGGTGATCGCTCGCGTTCACCACGGGTGCTCCGCGAGGTACTCGGTGATCCGGTCCCGGTCCCATGCCCCGTCCGCGACGGTGATCCGGTAGCGGCGCGCGAGGGTGTCGCCCGGGGCGAGCTCCAGTTCCTCGTGGAAGGCGAAGGAGGGGGCGACGGCGGCGAACGGCTCGTTGCGCACGAACCAGTGGGCCGGGTGGGTGCCGCCCGTTCCCGAATGGTCGTTCTCCGGGGCGTGCCGGAAGATCAGCGTGGCGTGTCCGTCGGCGCCGTCGTGTTCGCCGCTGTAGGCCAGCCAGGGGGCCTGCGTCCCCATCAGCCCGGGGCCATCCCCGTCCGGGCCGATGATCCGCCCGCCGCGGAAGGCGCGCGGGCCGCGCCAGAAGAGGCCGGTGTAGCCGGCCGCCTCCCGGCCGTGGGTGGTGGGGCTGCCGAAGCGCAGCGGCTCGGAACGCCGGTTGGTGACGGCACTCGACCAGGTGAGTGTCCAGCTCCCGCCGGCCCCCGAGGCCGCGTTCCCGGCGCGGTGCCCGTTCCCGCGTTCGACGTCGTGCTCGACGTCGTGCTCGTCCTCGTCCCCGTGCTCGACGTCGTGCAGCTCGATCCGGCGCAGCTCGTCCGCCCAGTGCGTGCCGTCGTGGTGGCGCCAGCTCAGCCGCTCCGTGATGACCGCGCGCCCGGCCTCCGCCGCCACCTCGTCGAAGCCGAGGTGCGCCATCGAGCCGACCAGCTCGGGCAGCGGCTGATAACCCTGCCCGTGCACATAGGTGTTGCCTCCCCACAGGTTCTGCCCGGAGAGGTGGGAGGCCGTCATCTGGAGGCCCTTGTGCCAGCGGTGATCGTTGGGCCGGTAGTCGCTGACAACGTTATCGGCCAAGGTGCGCAGGGGATGGACGTACGGCTTGGGGGCCTCCCAGGCCGCCTCGGGGCGGTAGACGTAGGCGATCAGCTCGACGCCGCCGCGTTCCTCCGTGACCGTGATCCGGTCCCCGTGCAGATGTGTGACGCGCAGTGGGCTGCTCATGTTCCCGAAGTCTCCCGGTGCGACTGGAAAGCGCTTACCGCACCGTAGGGCCCACGGCCGGAGGGCGTCAACAGGCGGTACGGGAGAGGCGGGCCGCGGCAACGGCCGCGCGACGGCGACGGCCCGCCGCCCACTCATGGAAGGGCGACGGGGCGTCGGCGTGCGACGGCGGGTCTACCGGGTCGGGCGGATGTCCTCGCCACCCATGGTGCCCTGCCGGTCGCTCTGCTCCCGCAGCAGCCGGGCCTTCTCCTGAAGGCGTCGGCGCTGTTCGGGGTCGGTGGTGCGCTCGGCGGCCTCGGTCATGTGCCGGGCCTTGTCGCGCAGCTGCTGCGCACGGTCACCGGATTCACGTGCAACGCTCATCATCGCTCCTTGTGCGTAGGGAAGAGCGGGCCCCCTCAGGGAACCAGCGCCGCCGGACCGCCGCACCTCGAATCGTCACTCAGCGTCACGGATTCGTGGGGCGATGCGGCGCTGGCATGATCGGGGGCATGAACGAAAGCATCATCGCCGCGTGTGACGGGGCGTCGAAGGGCAATCCCGGACCCGCGGCCTGGGCGTGGGTCGTGGCCGACGCGCAGGGGCGGCCGGAGCGCTGGGAGGCCGGGCCGCTGGGCACCGCCACCAACAATGTCGCCGAACTCACGGCGTTGCGTGAGCTGTTGGAGTCAACGGACCCGGCCACCGCGATCGAGGTGCGGATGGACTCGCAGTACGCGATGAACGCGGTGACCAAATGGCTGCCGGGGTGGAAGCGCAACGGCTGGAAGACGTCGGCCGGCAAGCCGGTGGCCAACCGCGACCTCGTGGTCCGGATCGACGACCTGCTGACCGGCCGGTCCGTGCGCTTCACCTACGTCCCCGCCCACCAGGTGGACGGCGACCCGCTCAACGCGCTCGCCGACCAGGCGGCCAGCGAGGCCGCGGTGGCGCAGGTGCCCGCCGGTACCGCGCACGGCGCCACGGAGCTGCCGACCCCCGCCCCCGGCCGGGCGACCGAGGGGCGGAGCGGTGGCACGGCGGCGAAGCGGAGCGGCGGCACGACGGCGCGGAAGGCGGGCGGCGCGACGCGCACCGCGCGTTCCGGCGCGACCATCAAGGCCAGGTTCGCCGGCCGCTGCCACTGCGGAAAGCCCTACGCGGCCCAGGACCCGATCGCCAAGAACCCGAACGGCTGGGGCCACCCGGAGTGCCGCACCGCCCCCGCCTGAGCGGACGCCGCCCGACGCCGCCCGGCTCCGGCCCCGCGCGGCCGGCTCCGGGCGGGGCCGATGCGACCGGCTCGACCGGTCGGCCCGGCGGCCGGAGGGCCGCTGCCCTCCCCGTCCCCGCGTGGACCGGTTCCGGACACGGCCGGGTGCCGTTCCCGGGCCGGAGCGGGCGAGTGGCCGCGCGGGACCGGGGCGGCGTGCCATGATGCGGCTTCGGCGGCGGTGTCCGGGCGGCTTCCCCGACGCCGCCGGCAACGGCTGCACGCTGGGGGGCGTATGGGAACCACGGGCACGGTCATGCGTGAGCTGCGCGGGGCGCAGAAGACGGCCAAGGGGGTCTCGCTCTACTCGCGGTACGTGAACCGTCCGGCCGGGCGGGTCCTCGCGGCCGGTGCGTACCGCATCGGCATGACGCCCAATCAAGTCACCCTGCTGAGCGCGGCGTTCACCTTCTCAGCCATCGCATCGGTGGCGCTCGTCCGGCCGTCCTGGGGCCTGGCCGCCCTGGTCTGGGGCGGTCTCGTCGTCGGCTTCGCCCTCGACTCGGCCGACGGGCAACTGGCCCGGCTGACCGGACGGGGCGGCCCGGACGGCGAATGGCTCGACCACGTCGTGGACTGCGCCAAGATGATCCTCGTGCACACCGCCGTGCTGATCTCGTTCCGGCGGTTCTTCGACCTGCCGTCCGAGGGGTGGCTGCTGCTGCCGCTCGGCTTCCTCTTCGCGGCCGTGCTCACCTTCTGCGCCGGACTGCTGCGCGAACAACTGGGCAAGGCACAACCGGGCGGGACGCAACCGGGCAAGGCACAACCGGGCGGGGCACAACCGGGCAGGGCCGCCGTCCCGCCCGTCGCGGGCGGGACGGCGGCCCCGGTCTCCCGGCTGCGGGCCGTGGCACTGCTGCCCGCCGACTACGGGGTGTTCTGCCTGGTCTTCCTGCTGCTCGGCGACCGCACCGCGTTCCGCCTCGGCTATGCGGTGCTCGCCGCCGTGCACGCGCTGTTCCTGGTGATGTTCCTCGCCAAGTGGTTCAGGGAGCTGAGATCGCTCCGGACTGCGGGCTGACCAGCGAGTCCAACGCCCGGCGCAGTTGGGTGCTGGACGTGTGCACCGTGTACGGGAAGTAGACGACCTCCACACCGACCTCGGCGAAGTCGCGCTCCAGCCGCCTGCCCTTCTCCGTGTCCCGCCAGTCGTCCCCCTTGAAGATCACGTCGAACCGCACCTGCTGCCAGGTCTCGACCTTGTCGGGCACCGTTTCGACGAACGCCGCGTCCACGTAGCGCACACTGCGTACGATCTCCAGACGCTCCGGCAGCGGGATCACCGGTCTGTGACCCTTGGCGAGCGCCGCCATCTCGTCCGAGACGACCCCGGCGACGAGGTAGTCGCACTGACTGCGGGCATGCCGCAGGATGTTGAGGTGCCCCACATGGAACAGGTCGTAGACCCCCGGCGCGTAGCCGACCCTGTGCGCCATCCGCTCTCTCCCCCCACGGTGAACGCGACATCCGTCTTCCGCGGCCGTTGTCCGGACATGGCGTCCGGTGCCATGGGATATCGGTATCGGTGTTGATGGTGCAACGACCTTACTGTGAAGACCACTTGCGCATCTCGTGAACGGATAAGCTCGCTTTTGGGGCTGTTCCCCGAGGGCGTTTCCCGACGCTGTTCCTCGGGGAGCACGGATTGTTCCGGGGGGAAGGACGGGCGTCCATGTCCGATGCAGACCATCACGAGCCGTTCGGGGGCCGCACCCTGCTGGTCGTCTCGACGAACTACGCGCCGGAACTGACCGGCATCGGCCCGTACGCCGCGCAACTCGCCGAGCACTGGGCCGGATCCGGTGCCGAGACGCACGTACTGACCGGCATGCCGCACTACCCGTCCTGGCGGACCGACGCGGAGTACCGGGGAGTGTGGCGGGTCACCGAGAAACGGGCCGGAGTCACGGTGCACCGGCGAAGACATTACGTGCCGCCCCGTCAGAGCGCCCTGCGCAGAGGGCTGTTCGAGGCGACGGTGCTCGGCCACGCCCTGCTCTCCCCGCCCGCGACGCGCCCGCCGGACGCCGTGATAGCCCAGCTGCCCAGCCTCGCCGGCGGTGTCGTCGGCGCCCGGCTGGCCCGTCGCCACCGGGTCCCGTACATACCCGTCGTGCAGGACCTGATGGGTGCCGCCGCCGCACAGAGCGGCATCCGGGGCGGGGGCAGGGCCGCCGCCGTCGCCTCGGCCGCCGAACGGTACGCGCTGCGCGCCGCGACCCTCGTCGGCGTCATCCACGAGAGCTTCGTCCCCCGCGTCACCGCGTACGGGGTGGACCCGGACCGCGTCCGCATCGTGCCCAACTGGTCGCATGTGCGGACCCCTTCGGCCGACCGGGCCGCCACCCGGGCCCGGATGGGCTGGGGCGAGGGCACCCCGGTGGTCCTGCACTCCGGGAACATGGGCCTCAAACAGGGCCTGGAGGTCCTCGTCGACGCGGCCCGGCTCGCCCCGGAGATCCGTGTGGTGCTGATGGGCGACGGCAACCAGCGCGAGGAACTGCTGCGGCGCGCGGCGGGCCTGCGCAACCTCGACGTCCTGCCGCCCGCCGACGAGGACACCTTCACCGACGTGCTCGCCGCCGCCGACGTGCTCGCGGTGACCCAACGGGCGTCCGTGCTCGACATGAGCGTCCCGTCCAAACTCACCTCGTACTTCGTCTCGGGCCGCCCCGTCGTCGGCTCCGTGGCCCGGGGCGGGGGCACCGCGCAGGAGATCCAGCGGTCCGGCGCCGGCCTCCTCGTCGCACCGGAGGACCCGGCGGCCCTGCTGTCGGCCGTGCGCAAGCTCGTCGAAGCACCCGCCGAGGCGGACCTGCTCGGTGCCAACGGACCCCAGTACGTCACACGCCACCTGAGCCGGGAGGCGGGCCTGGCCCGTTTCGACGCGCTGCTCACCGAGGTCCTCGCGGACACACAAGGGAGACCACGCCGATGAACCAGCCGATCCGCGCCCTGGAGGACCAGGACGAACCCGCGCTGCTGAGGGACCAGTTCCGCCAGCTCCTGCGCTACCGGGCGCTGCTCGCCTCCGGTGTGGTCGTCGGCCTGCTCGGCGGCGGCTGGCTCGCCCTGAGCGGCGAGGAGAACTACACCTCGACGGGCGAGGTCGTCGTGCGCTCCGCCACCTCGGACCCCTTCGCCGCCGGAGCCTCCGCGGACAAGGGCATCAACATCGGCTCCGAGCGGCAGACCGCCGTCAGCGACACCGTGGGCAGCCTGGCCGCCGTCGTCCTGGCCCGGAAGGGCGACCCGGTGGAGGTCGGACCGCTGCTCTCCGGCCTCCAGGTCACCAACCCGCCCAACACCCTCGTGCTCCGCTTCGCCTACACCGGCCGCACCCCCGCACTGGCCAGGGGACGGGCCCAGGCACTGGCCGACGCCTATCTGGAGATACGCAGACAGCGCACCGAGAACAGCATCGCCCACATGGTCCAGGGCTACCGCGCCCAGCTGACCCCCCTCACCGAACAGCGCGACCAACTGGCGGAACAGACCTCCGGCGGCAACGACGTGACCAGCGCACGGGCCAACCTCGTGGTCGCGATCTCCGAACTCACCCGGAAGATCTCCGAGTTGCGCGCCCTGGACACCACCCCCGGATACCTGACGAAGAAACCCGCGGCCCCCACCGAACCCACCGGCGCCGGACTGCCCCTGCTGCTGGGACTCGGCGGCGTCGTCGGCCTCGCGCTCGGGCTGCTCCTTTCCTGGGTGCGCCTGGTCTTCGACCCGGCCGTGCGCTCCACCCGCGAACTGGTCCGCTCGCTCGGCGCCCCCCTGCTCGGCACCCTGCCCAGGGAACGCGCCACCGCCGGGACCCTGCTCGCCGTCGGACGCGGCGGGAGCCGGCTCGCCGAGGAGTACCGGGCGGTGGCCTTCCGGCTCGCCTACGACCCGTCGTTCTCCCGGCGCCGCCGGCTCCTGGTCACGGCCCCGCGCGGGGCCGGCGCCGAGGCGGCCGCCGCCGCGGTCAACCTGGCCGCGGCCTTCGCCGAGATGGGACGCGACGTCATCCTGGTCGAGGCCGACCTGCGCACCCCCTCCCTGGCCGGGGACCTGGGCCCCGCCGTGCAGGGCGTCCGGCCCCGGTGGGCGGCGGAGGGCGAACGGGCCTGGCCCTCGGACAGCCGGATGAACGTGGACGTACCGGGGTCGGGCGCCTTCACCCTGATAGCGGGCCGCCGCACCGGCAACGTGCCCCGCGCACTGACCTCGGCCCCCGTCGGGCGGATCATCGCCGAGGGCGACCGGCCCGACGCCGTCGTGATCGTGCTCGCCCCGCCCGTGCTGGCGTACGCCGACGCCGTCGCGCTCCTGGACCGGGTGGAGGGCGTCGTCGTGGTCTGCGACCCGCGCGACGTGCGCCGCAGCGACCTGGAACGGATCCGGGAGATCATCGAGGCGGCCGACGGCTCCGTGCTCGGGGCCCTGCTGCACCCCGCCCGCGGCCGCTACGAGCGCCGGGCCCTCAGAAAGGCCGAGAAGCGCCGCAGGAAGGCCGCCCGGTACGGCTCGGCCCGGGGCCCCGGCGGCGACGACCGGGGCGGCCCGGAGCACACCGGCGACCCGGCCGAGACCCTGGGCCTGCGCACCTTCGATCCCACCGCGGGACGCGGATGAGGGCACGCACCGCGATCGTCTGCTCGGTCGCGGACCAGGGCGTGGCGGCGCTCACCAACATCCTGGTGCTGGTCACGGCCGCCCGACTGTCCACCGTGGCCGACTTCGCCCGCTTCTCCGCGGTCTACCTCGTCTTCACCGTGCTGCTGGGGGCCTTCGGCGCCTACGCCGGCCAGCCGCTGGTGCTGCGCCGCGGCGACGCCGACGAGGTGCGCGGAGCCTGCCGTTCGGCGGTCGCCTTCACCCTGCTCGCGGCGACGGCGCTCGGCGCCCCGACGGCCGCCCTCTGCCTGTCGCTGCCCGGCGCCACCGCACAGGCCCTGACGGCACTGGGACTGGTCCTGCCGGTCGTCCTGGGCCAGGACACCATGCGCTACGCCTTCTCCACCCTGCACCTGCCGCACCTGGCGCTGACCGGCGACCTGCTCAGGCTCGGCTGCGCACTGGGCGCGCTCCTCGCCCAGCCGCACGGCGCCCCCGCCGCCCGGCTCGTCGCCGTGTGGGGCCTGTCCGCGCTCCCGGCCCTGCTGCTGTCGGCCGCACTGCTGCACCGCAGGACGGCCGGTGCGCCACCGCGCCCGGGAAACCTGCTGCGCCGCGACCACCTGGGGCGGCGCTTCGTCGTGGAGTTCGGGGTGGGCAACGCCACCGGCCAGCTCTCCGTCCTCGCACTCGGAGCGGTCGGCAACCCCCTGGTGGTCGGCGCGCTGCGCGGTGCGACCACCCTCTTCGGGCCGCTGAACGTGCTGTTCACCTCGGCCACCGGATTCGGCCCGCCGCTGCTGGGCCGCATCCCCTGCGAACGCCGCCGGACCCGGGTCGCCGCGGTGCTCGCCGCCGTCCTGGCCGTCACGGCCGCCGCCTGGGCCACCGCACTGGCCCTGCTGCCCGACGGCGTCGGCCGCCGGCTGCTCGGCGAGACCTGGCCCACGGCCGCCGCCCTCCTCCCGGCGACCGGCAGCCAGTACGCGGCGATGGCCGTCGGCACCTGCGGGCTGCTGGCCCTGCGGATGCTCGACCCCCGCACCACGCTCCCCGTCCAGGTGGTCTTCTCGCTCGCCTCCGTCGCCCTCCTCATCGGCGGATACGTGCTCGGCGGGGTGCCGGGCGCCGCCTGGGGCCTGTGCCTGGGTTCCGTCTGCAAGGCGGTGGCCACCTGGACCCGGGTGGCCCGGCTGGGGCGCCGCACCGCGACGGACCGGCCGCCCGTCAGCGCGGACGCCGCTCGCCCCGCTCCCGGAAACTCGTGACCAGCAGCAGACAGAGCGCCGCGACGGCGAGCTTCCCGACGGACTGCAACAACGGCCCGCGCAACAGGATGAAGGCGTACCCGGCGAGCAGCGGCACGGCGACGGCCACCACACTGCCCGGCCCCGGCCCGTCCCGGGAGACGGCGCGCGCGTAGCGCCGGTCGGTGCGGGCCGCGGCGTACCCGGCCAGGGCGAAGGCCCCCGCCATGCCCGGTGCGCCGAAGTCGACCCAGAGCTCGGCCCACAACGGCGCCGACAGATTGGTCATCCGCATCCCCATCCACTGGCCGACGCGCACCCCGGTGTCCTCGGGCTTGCCGTCCCACACCGACCGGGGCACGAAGAACAGTGCGGAGCCCGCCAGTTGGCGCCCGTAGGTGTGGCCGCGGGTGTCGACCCAGGTGATGGTGTTGGCGAACATCACCGTCTGGTCGTAGTCCTTGGTGGCCAGCGGCTCGAACACCGACGACGACTCCACCGGCCGGTACCCCTCGCCGTCGTAGCGGAACCGGTCCGCGTACGGGAACACCACCAGCGCCCCCACCACCCCCAGCGCCAGCACCGAGCGGTACATCGCCGAACTGCTCGGGAACGCGGTGAACAGGAACGAGACCAGGACCGTCAGGAACCAGTAACGGGCATTGGAGACGGGGTTGTTGACGATGACGTTGAGGAACAGCAGCGCACCCCAGGCCAGCACCGTCGACGGCGAGCGCCGGGCCCGGCGCGACGTCACCAGCCGGCGCGTGCAGAAGAGCAGCCCGAGCAGCGCGGGCACCGTGCCGAAGCCCTTGAGGAAGGCCGACCCCACATTGGACCCCTCCGACACCACCCCGCTGGCCGCGACCGAGGCACTGATCTCCTGGCGGCTGGTGAAGAAGACGGCGGGGCCGCCCACCTTCATGACGTAGTAGCCGCTCGCCGCGAAGGCCAGCAGCACCAGCACCCTGAGCCGCACCCGGTGCACGGTGGCCGGACCGGTCCCCGGGCGCGCGGCCCGTCGGCGCAGCGGCCGCCGGTTCGCCAGCAGCGCCCCGAGGTCGAACGCGGCACAGCCCACCAGGACCAGCGCCACGGCCGTCACCAGATCCCCCCGCGGCCCCACCACAGGAGTGGGCGTCTGCCCGATCACCGCCTGCGCGAACGGCGCCACCCCCATCGCGATGTACACGAACATCCAGAAGATGCCCTGCAGCAGCCGCCGCCGGGTGGACAGGATCATCGTCGCGAGCCGGGCCCCCGCGTAGCAGGTCAGGACCAACTGGAGCCAGTACGCGTTGTCCCGGGCGCCCGAACCGGGCTGGGCGGCGATCACCGCGGGCAGGAAGCACACCAGGCCGAGGATCAGCGGCACGGCCAGCGCACGCGACAGCATCGCCCACGACATGGGCCCGGCCGACGGTCGGACCGGTTCGCGCGGACCGTCCCCCGGTACGGGTGCGGACGGTTCCGCCTCGTGCACGGACGTCATGCGCTCCCCGTTCCGTGGACCTGTGAACACTCTAACGAATCAACCCACTTGGGGCGGTTCGGCTGACTAGTCTGGCGAGGTCGGCCGAGGGCGAGGGGAACCCTGGTGAAGATCCTGCACGTCGTCACGCTCCACACCCCGGACCACGCCTTCGGCGGTCCGACGCGGGTGGCGCTCAACCTGTCGAAGGTGCAGCGGGCCGCGGGCGACGACGCCCGGATCATGGCCCTGGGCGACGGCTTCGACGGACCGCTGCCGCGCGAGGTCGAGGGGGTGCCGGCCCACCTCTTCCGGGCCCGCCATCTGCTTCCCGCGTTCGAGGTCAGCGGCATCACCTCCGGGGCGCTCCTGCTCACCGCCCGCCGCATGATGCGCGGGGCCGACCTGGTCCACGTGCACCTGATGCGCGACCTGGTGACCCTGCCCGCGGCACTGCTCGCCCTGGCCACCCGCACCCCGCTGGTCGTCCAGACCCACGGCATGGTGGACCCCACCGAGAACCGGGTCGCCAAATTGACCGACCTGCTCGGGGTGCGCACGGTGCTGCGCCGCGCCGACGCCGTACTGCACCTGACCGAGACGGAACGCATCGATGTGAACGCCGTCGCCGCACCGGTGCCGCTGACCCGCACCGTCCGGCTGGTCAACGGAGTGCGCCCGCAGCAACGCAAGCCCGCCCGGGAGCCGGGCCGGCCGCCCACGGTGCTCTTCCTGGCCCGCATCCAGGAACGCAAGCGCCCGGAGGACTTCGTCGCCGCGATGCCCGCGGTCCTGGCCCGCCACCCCGACGCCCGCTTCGTACTGGCCGGACCCGACACCGGCGCCCTGCGCGGCACCCTCGAACTCGCCCGCGGGCTGGGGGTGACGGACTCGCTCGACCACGTGGGGCCGCTCGACCACGAGGCGGTCCTGGCGGCGGGGCGGCAGGCCGACGTGTACGTGCTGCCGTCGATCGAGGAACCCCTGGGCGTGTCCGTCCTGGAGGCGATGTCGGTCGGCACCCCCGTGGTCATCACCCGCACCTGCGGCCTCGCCCCCGACGTGGCGCGGGCGGGAGCGGGCCGGGTGATCGACAGCCGGGTCGGCCAGGACGCGAGGAACGCGCGCGGGGTCGCCGACGCCGTACTGGAACTCCTCGAACCCGGTGCCAACGACCGGGCCGGCCGGGCGGCCTGGGACCTCGTCAACGAGGACTTCACCATCGAGGCCGTGACCGGCACCCTCCGGCGGACCTACGAGGACGTGGTCCGCCGGAGGGCATGAGGCGTCAGACCACCCTTCCCTCACGGGACTTGAGGCCGATCTGCCAACGGTAGAAGCTCATCGCCAGGGCGAAGTCGAGCCCGGCCCGCCCGTCGAGGAACCCCCGCCGGTACACGTACATGTACGCGAACGACACCAGCGGCTTGAACGGCGCCTTGTGGAACAGCTGCCCCTGGCGCGACTTCACCCTCCGCACCTGCTCCTTCACCTCGGGGTGGTGCTCCAGCCACGCCTCCCAGTCGGAGTAGCGGTTGTGCCGCTCGAACCAGGCGGTGACCGGGTCGAGGTCCTGGTGCTCGATCGGATTGCGCAGGGTGCCGACCGACTCGGCGACGGGCTGGTAGTGCCCCTCGACCTCGCCGATGCCCGGCGCGTCGAGGTCCCCCACCTCCGGGTACCGGCAGCGGGTCCGGTCGGTCAGCGACCGTTTGCGGATGGTGTAGCCGTGCCGCAGCCGCTTCCCGGAGAACCAGTAACCGAGCGGGATGTCGTACGCGGCCGCCCCGGGCCCGCCGGGGGCGGAGAAGACCTGCCGCAGCTCGGCCAGCAGACCGGGACCGATCCGCTCGTCCCCGTCGAGCAGCAGGATCCAGTCCAGGTCCGTGCGGACGTGGTCCAGGCACCACTGCTTCTTGCGGGGATGCCCGCCGTCCCAGGTGTACGTGACCACCTCGGCCCCGCACTCCTCGGCGATTTTCGCCGTGTCGTCCGTGCTGTGCGAGTCGACGACGACGACCGCCTCGAAGTGGCCGAGCACCGACCCCACCGCCTCGGCGATGTTGAGCCCCTCGTTCTTCGTGGGGATCACCACGGCTATCGGCAGCCTGTTCATCGGGAGTCTCCTTCGGGCAGCCAGGCGTAGCAGCCGGTCGAGATGAAGGCGCGGGCCGAAGCGGGCACGGTGATCCCGCTCCGCTTCCCGGCGGCGGCCGAGCCCGAGGCCAGGTTCCGGCCGTCCGCGCCGGTGATCCGCCAACTGCAGTCCCCGGTGGGGGAGACGCTGCGGTAGCGGCCGGGCCGGACCCCGTCGCCCTCGTACGTGCCGTCCGCGTACCCCCGGGCGGCCTCCCGCAGCAGGTCCCGGTGCCGGGTGCAGAGGTTCTCCACGGCGGGTTCCGCGTCGGGGATCTCGCCCGTCACGATCGCGCCGACCGCCACGTCACGGTCGGCCTTCACCAGGTAGCCCAGCCTGTCGCAGGTCTCCTGCCCGGTCTGGAGCACGGCCGCCGGATCCATGCCCCGGGGCACCCGGTCGGTCAGGTACTTCTTCTGCTCCTTCGTGAAGGAGCCGGTGGCCGGGGTGAGTTCGGCGGCGGGCAGCTTCGGCGGTTCGCTCGTCCGCGGCGCCGAGGGGGCGTCGGACGCGGTGGTGTCGGGACCGGACGACGGGGCCGTGAGCGGCGCCCGGCTCGCCGCGGGCCCGGCCACCCGGTCCGCCTCCCGGTCCGGGGAGGACGAGCCGCAGGCGGCCAGCACCGCCGCGAGTACGGCGACGGCACCGGCCCGGAACGGATACCTCATCCACCCGTCCTCAGCGCGTAGTGGGAACTGACCTGGGCACCGCTCAGCGCGGTCGGGTAGACGGCGGTCTCGTCGATCTGCCCGGCGAAGAAGTTGCTCGTCGGCCTGCTCGGCCAGCCGTTCAGATTGTCCCCGCCGACCCGCCAGTAGCCGTCGTACTTCTCGTTGTCGGTGTACAGGGCGGACGAGGCGCGGAGCTGCCCGTCCACGTACAGCGCCATGCCGCCGGGGCCCTGCGTGGCGACCACGTGGTGCCAGGCGCCGTTGTTGTAGGCGGAGGGCGTGGTGATGGTCCGGACGCTGCCGCTCTTCAGTCCGAAGACCAGCCGGCCGTCGTCACGCATGTACACGTGCTTGTCGTACTGGGTGCTGTTCTGCATGGTCAGATTGGAGAAGCCGATGATCCTGCCCCCCTTGGTGGTCGTGGTTCTGATCCAGGTCTCCACCGAGAACCTGGTCGGCTGCGGGTGGCGCCGGTTGCTGTACGCGTACTCGTCCGAGCCGTTGAAGCCGATAGCGGTCGACGGGCCCGCGACGGCGGCCGGGGTCTGGCGGTAGGCGGGGGAGTTGCGCAGGAACCCGTTGTCCAGCCCCGGGCCGGTGTCACCGGCGAAGGTCGAGGAGCCCTCGTCGTACCGCCAGTAGAGCGAGGCGCCGTCGGCCAGCACCTTGGCGGGGTACTTCTCGGCCGCGGACGTCACGGTGGCGGACACGGCGGCCGATTTGGCGCTGGTGTTGGTGCCGTCGCTCGCACTGATCCGGTACGAGTGGGTCTCGCCCGGGGCCACGTCCGTGTCGGTCCACCGCAGCTGCGGCCGGTCCCAGAACAGCGAGTACCCCGTCGTGGTGTGCACCGGGGTGCTCGCGCCGTCCCTGTAGATGCGGTAGGTGAGTTCCCCGTCGTCGGTGTCGAAACCGGTCTGCCAGTTGACCTCCACCTTGCCCGGGGAGACCGTGGACAGACTGACGTTGGGCACCCACGGGGCACCGGTGTCGGGGCCGTCGGCGAACCGGGTCAGACCCTGCTGGGCGGAGCCGTTGACGGTGGTGAACTCGCCGCCGACCCACAGGTAGTGGTGGCCGCCCTTGTCGGCCTGTGCCATCACCCGGGGCCCGACCGGCTCCCCGATCCCGTCGTTGGTGTCCGGGAACCAGGGGAGCAGCTTCGGGTCGTCGACGGACTGGGCCAGCAGATGCTTGCGCGGCTGGTTGGGGAACTCGCCCATGCTGGCGCAGTCGTGCGCGTGACTCCCGCTGTACAGCACGCCCTTGTGCACCAGGACGGCCTGGGTGGCGCCCAGGCAGGTGTCCCGCCAGCGCTGCTCGAAGTCACCGAGGTCCAGCGCGATCCGGCCGTCGAACACACCACCCCCGGTGCCCTCGTTGGCGGTGTAGAAGCCGGTGGAGTCCGTGGTGAGGTCCTGCACCGTCGAGGTGTTGGGGATGAAACCCGCCGGATAGCTCTTCTTCACGGCCCCGCTCGTGGCGTCCACCACCGCCAGTGCGTGCGAGGTGGTGCCGTTGACGGTGAAGAAGTCACCGCCGAGCAGGACGTGCTTGCGGTCGGGCGTCAGCTCCACGGCCCGGCCCACCTCGTCCGCGTCGGCCTTCCACGGCTTCAGCGCGCCCGCCGTGGTGACCGCGGCGAACATCTTCCGGGCCTGCCCCGCGACACTGGTGAAGTCGCCGCCCAGATAGACGGTGTCGGCGGTGACGGCCAGGGCCCGGACCGTCGCGGACACGGCGAACTTGAAGTCCTGGCGCGGGGTGCAGCTCGCGACGTCGATCGCGGCGATGTTGCTCACCCCGACCCCGTTCACCGACCCGAACCGCCCGCCGGCGTAGAGGGTCCCCTGGTCCGGCGAGAGCGCCAGGGACCGTACGGTCGCGGTGCCCGACGAGACCGTGAACGACAGGCTGCACCCGGTCGGTGCGCCCGTCGCCGCGTCGAACGCGGCGAAGTTCACCGCGGGCTGCTCCGAGGCGCCGGGCGCGGCGTCCGGCGGCCGGACCGTGGAGAAGGTGCCGCCGGCGTAGACGACACCGGCGTCCGATGCGGCCATCGACCAGACGATGCCGTTGGTCTGCCAGGTGGTGAGGTCGTCCGCGGTCAGAGCGACCGGCGGGGTGAGGGCCGCGGCCGGGCCGCCCCCGGACGCGGCGGCGGTCAGTGCTCCGGCGAGCAGGCAGAGGGCCGCGGCCGCCGCACGCGCCCGGCCCCCCCTGAGGGGTCTGCGCCCCGTGGTCGGTTTCATCATTCGGCTCCGAAGGTGAGAACGGTCCGCGGCCCGGGGGCCGCGCTTGTCGCCCCTCCCCGCCGACGGCGGGGACGGGCCGTCCCGCTTCCGGCGGGGGCGGGCACATGGGCGTGGCCGGAGCGGACCGCCCCGGCCCCTGCGGGCGCGCCACCGGACCGCACCGGGGTTCCGGTGCGGGCGGCGGGCGCGCCCGTGACGGCTCCCGGCGCCGCCGCCCGGCAGGACGACGGCCGGGCGACGCGGTGGTGCACCGGTCCGGTCCCGGGACGGGGACGGGCGCCGGACACGCGAAGGCCCCTCATCGGTCCACCCGCACGGAGGCCCCGGCGAGCTGGTCGGACAGCTGGCGGATGTCCGCCTCGACCATGATCCTGGCGAGCTCCCGCGAACGCACGGCCGGTTTCCAGCCGAGCAGTTCCTCGGCCTTCGTGGCGTCCCCGATCAGCGCGTCGACCTCGCTGGGGCGCTCGTACTTGGCGTCGTAGCGGACGTGTTCGCGCCAGTCCAGGCCCGCGTGTTCGAAGGCGTACTCCAGGAACTGCCGGACGCTCACGCCCTCGCCCGTGGCCACGACGTAGTCGTCCGGTTCGTCGCACTGGAGCATCCGCCACATCGCGTCGACGTACTCGGGGGCGTAGCCCCAGTCGCGCACGGCGTCGAGGTTGCCCAGATGGAGATGGGTCTGCAGACCCGCCTTGATCCGGGCCACCCCGCGGGTGATCTTCCGGGTCACGAAGGTCTCGCCGCGCCGCGGCGACTCGTGGTTGAAGAGGATCCCGTTGACCGCGAACATCCCGTACGCCTCACGGTAGTTGACCGTCGCCCAGTACGAGTAGACCTTCGCGACACTGTACGGGCTGCGCGGATGGAACGGGGTCTTCTCGTTCTGCGGGGGCGGGGTCGCGCCGAACATCTCCGACGACGACGCCTGGTAGATCCGGGTGTCGATGCCGCTCGCCCGGACCGCCTCCAGCAGCCGGATGGTGCCGAGCCCGGTGATGTCACCCGTGTACAGCGGTGCGTCGAACGAGACGCGTACGTGCGACTGCGCGCCCAGGTTGTAGACCTCGTCCGGCCGGATGTCGCGCAGCAGGTTCACCAGCGCGACCCCGTCGGCGAGGTCGGCGTGGTGCAGGACGAACGTGCGGTTCTCCTCCTCCGGGCCCTGGTAGATGTGGTCTATGCGCTCGGTGTTGAAGCTCGACGAACGGCGTATCAGTCCATGGACCGTGTACCCCTTGTCGAGCAGCAACTCGGACAGGTACGAACCGTCCTGTCCGGTCACGCCGGTGATGAGCGCGGTCTTCGCCACGTCTCCCCCTATCTGTGGTCGGCCGGGAGGCTGTTGTTCCCCGCCGGGAATTTCTCACCGAAACATCGGATTCGGGCGATCTGCGGCACAACGTCACCGCAGGCCGCGGCTGCTGGCAGAATCCGGGCCATGACGACTGATTTCCCCGGCTCTCCCCAGGAATCCGTCCACCCCCTCCTCCTGCGGTCCGGCGCCCGTGTGTTCGTCGCGGGGCACCGGGGCCTGGTCGGCTCGGCGGTGGTGCGCCGCCTCGCCGCCGAGGGGTACGAGGTGATCACCCGCGACCGCGACCGCCTCGATCTGCGCGACGCCGCGCGGACCGGGGCCTTCCTGCGGGAGACCCGTCCGGACGCCGTGGTGCTGGCCGCCGCCAGGGTCGGCGGGATCATGGCCAACAGCACGTACCCGGTGCAGTTCCTGGAGGACAACCTGCACATCCAGCTGAGCGTCGTGTCCGGGGCGCACGCGGCCGGTGTCGAGCGGCTGCTCTTCCTCGGCTCGTCCTGCATCTATCCCCGGCTCGCCCCGCAGCCGATCCCCGAAAGCGCCCTGCTCACCGGCCCGTTGGAGCCGACGAACGAGGCGTACGCGCTGGCCAAGATCGCCGGAGTCGTGCAGACCCGGTCCTACCGGCGGCAGTACGGCGCCTCGTACATCAGCGCCATGCCCACCAACCTCTACGGTCCGGGCGACAACTTCGACCCGGAGACCTCGCACGTCCTGCCCGCACTGATCCGCCGCTTCCACGAGGCGCGCCGGGACGGTTCGCCCGAGGTCACGCTCTGGGGCTCGGGAAGCCCCCGCCGTGAATTCCTGCACGTGGACGACCTGGCCGCCGCGTGCCTCCTGCTGCTGGAGCGCTACGACGGCGACGAACCGGTCAACATCGGCTGCGGCGAGGACCTGACGATCCGTGAACTCGCCGGTCTGGTGCGGGAAGTGACGGAATATCCGGGGAAGATCGGGTGGGACACGACGAAGCCCGACGGCACCCCGCGCAAGCTCCTGGACGTCTCCCGGCTCACCGCGCTCGGCTTCGTTCCGCGGACCGGGCTGCGCGACGGCATCTCCGGCACCTACGCGTGGTGGCTGGAGCAGCAGGAGGCGCGGGGCTGAGCCGGGCCGTGTCCGGTGGTTCCGTTCCCTGGTGTCCGGCATCGACGGCCGCCGCCCTCAGTACGCCCCGCGGCCGTCGGTGACCGCGCGCAGCGTACGGGCCATGAGCCCCATGTCCGTGGCCACCGACCAGTTGTCGACGTACCACAGGTCGAGCGAGACCGTCTCCTGCCAGGACAGGTCCGAACGGCCGCTGACCTGCCACAGGCCGGTCAGTCCGGGCTTCACCGCGAGTCGCCGCAACTCCCGCTCGTCGTAGCGGGAGACCTCCTCCGGGAGCGGGGGCCGCGGGCCGACCAGCGACATGTCGCCGCGCAACACGTTGAGCAGTTGCGGTAATTCGTCGAGGGAGGTCCGGCGCAGCAGACGCCCGATCCGGGTCACCCGGGGATCGCGGCGCATCTTGAACATCGGGCCGTCGATCTCGTTCGCCGCGACCAGTTGTGTCTTGTGGCGTTCGGCGTCCACCACCATGGTCCGGAACTTCCACATCGTGAACGGCCGGTTGTGCCGGCCGTGCCGGGTCTGGCGGTGGAACACCGGCCCGTCGGAGGCGAGCCGCACCGCCGCCCCGATCAGCAGCAGCAGGGGGGCCAGGACCAGCAGACCGAGGGCGGCGCCGACGCGGTCCACGACGGCCTTGAGGAGTGGTTGCGGCCCCCGGCGCAGGGGCGGTGCGACGTGCAGCAGGGTGAGTCCGGCCGCGGCGACGGGCCGTACCCGGCCGGCCGCGACGCCGGAGAGCCCCGACAGCACGGACAGCGAGAGCCCGCCGTCGTGCAGGCCCCAGAAGAGCCGGCGCAGCCGTTCGTCGGAGAGCTGCGGCCCCGGCACCACCAGCGCCAGGTCGGCGTCCTGGGCGAAGGCCCCGCCCAGCACCGTGGACACGTCGTCGTCGGCCGGTGCCGGTGCGAGCCGGCCCGGCACCGGCACCCCGCACTCCAACGGCGCGTCGCCCACCGGTATCGCGGCCACCACCGAGTACGGATGACCCGCGCGGGACGCGAGCGAGCGGACGACCCGGTCCACCCCGGCGGCCTCGCCGACGACCAGCACCCGCCGGGCCGTCCGCTCGCGGCGCCCCGGCCACGGCAGCCGCCGCGCCGCCTGCGCCGCGACACCCACCAGCAGACCGGGCAGCAGGGCCACGACGGCCGTCCGGGGGTCGGTCGAACCACCGGTCACGGTACGCAGCACGGCGAGCGCGCCTATGAGCAGCAGCCAGTCGCCGGCCGCGCCGGATATCTTCGGCGGCCGGTGCGCGTAACGTCCGCGCACGGCCCGCACGACGACCCACACCAGTGTGGCCGCGACGGCGGCGAACACACTGCGCGGCTGCCCGCCGGTCCACAGGACGAACCACGCCGGAACCCCGAGCCCCAGCAGTTCGGCGCCGACGACGGCCGGCAGGAACCGGACCCCTCCCCGCTCCGCCGCGGTCGGTCCGCAGGGACGGTGCGGTACGACCGGTGCCCTCCACAATTCGTCAAGTCCGTTGCCGCGAGGCCGATTCGGAACGGAGCGCGGGCGCGGTGCCCCCGCCAGCCCCACGAGTCCCGATCGATCCGAATCGGGTAGCTCGACATGCCCCATGAACCCCCCAGTCACAGTTGCATCGCCATAAACGGGGCGCATCCGCCGATCCCATGGACTGACGGATGCGCCCTCGCTCGGTGCACGATATCCACAGACGTGCCATTTCGCTGGAGTTCTCGTGAAGTTCAGACATGCGCACTGACTCGGGTCTCGTCCCGTTCCGCGCCGGATCCTGTGGTCTGTGGGTGACTGTCGGCATTTGGAAGGCACCTGAATCGGGTCGTGTGCGGACATGTGCGCCACCGACTGCGTGGCCTGTCCACCAGGTTCGTCCGCGACCGAGCGGTGCCGGGAGACCTTCCCCGGCCAACAAACGAATGAACGGGCGCGAGGTGACGCCCCGGGGGGAACGGGGCCGGAATCTCACGTTCGGGGCGAGGTGGCGGCATATGCCGTGGCTCTGCCGCGGCCGTGGGCGGGGATGACACCCGGGGCGCGGGACCGTCGGGAGGAGCGGACGGCGACGGTCGATGGCCGGATCGTTTCGGCACATGCGATCGGGTCCGTGCGCCGGTGCCGGCGCCCGTGCCCGGGGCCGTGCGCCCGTGTCCGGGGCCGCTTCCCTCCCGGGGCGTCTTCGGCGCGTGAGGACGCCCGTGCGTGCCGACGCCCCGGGCGCGGGGCACCCGGGGCGTGCGGTCGTCGGGCGCGCGCCGGGGCGGTGCGACCGGTCAGCGGTTGTCGAGCCTGTTCCCGGACCGGGGCGGCCAGGCGGCCGTGCCCCGCCCCGGCGCCAGATGGTCGACCACCTCGGCCAGCTCCTCGCAGGCCCGCTCGATCCTGGACCGGACGTTGTTCTGCTCGGTCACCACCGCCGCGAGCAGGAGCGCGGTCAGGGCCACGGAACCGTTGAACACGGTGAGGTCGACCATCACGTGCAGGATGCTCCGGCCCGCGAACGGGCCCACCCCCTCCGCGGCCGCCACGGCGGCCAGGACCGACACCAGGAAGGCGCAGGGCGCGCTGCCCGCCAGCTGGAAGCGCAGGGCCGCCCAGATCAGCAGCGGGAACACCAGATAGATCAGCGCCAGCGACCCCCTGGTCGCCAGCAGCGCCACCACGGCGGAGACGACCAGCAGCGCGCCCGCCTCGATCCACCGGTCGGTGGCCCGCGGCATCCGGGCCCCGCGCAGTACGAGCAGCAGGGGAGTGACCACCAGGACGCCCATCGCGTCCCCCGACCACCACGCCGCCCAGACCGGCCAGAACCCGTCCAGGGGCAGCTTGCCGTCCAGCACCAGCATGCCCGTGCCCACGGTCGCGCTGATGACCATCCCGCCCAGCGCGCCGAGGAAGACGAGCACGACACCGTCGCGCAGCCGGTCCAGCTCCCTGCGGAAACCGACCCTGCGCAGTATGAGGTACGAACAGAGGGGGGCCAGGGTGTTGCCTGCCACGACGACGAAGGTGGAGGGCGTGACCGAGCCGCTGAGCGTGGCGACCACGAGGAGCGAGCCCAGCGCGATGCCGGGCCAGACCCCCGGACCCAGGCAGAGCAGGGCGCCCAGCGCGATGCCGGTCGGCGGCCACAGCGGGGTGACGACCGCGCCGTGGACGGACACCTCCTGGATCAGGCCGAGCCCTCCGGCCGCGTAGTAGGCAGCGGCGACGGCCAGGTTGCGCAGTGCGGCCGCGGCCGCACGTCCGGTTCTCTCGCTGCGGATCACACATCTCATCAGAACACCGCCCGGACGGGGGCGGCCGTGTGACACGCGCGGCCCGGCGGGTCCGGGCCTCACTCCCGGCCGGGAACGGCCCCGTGCCGCACCACGAGAACGGCGGCGTCGTCCTGGTGCCCGGTCTGCTCCGCCGCCCCCAGGACCGCGTCGGCCAGCTCCCCGGCGTCGGCGCGCACCCGTGAGAGCACCAGCCGGGCCACCGCGTCCAGCCCCTGGTCGATCGGGAACGAGGGCCCCTCCACCACACCGTCCGTGAGCAGCACGAACGCCCCGCAGTCCGTCAGCCGCCGCCGGGTGACCGGGTAGCGCTCGCCCGGCTGGATGCCCAGCGGCAGACCGCCCTCGTCGTTGGTGACGCCGAAGCGCCCGTCGGCCGTGGCCCACACCGCCGCGACGTGCCCGGCACGGGCGCTGTGCAGCTCCCGCGACTTCGGGTCGAGGCGGACGAACGTGCAGGTCGCGAAGAGGCCGGAGTCCACCGACACGAGCAGGTCGTTGGTCCGGCCCACGATCTCGCCGGGATCCGCGGCGGTGGCGGCGATGGCCCGCATGGCGACCCGGATCTGGCCCATGAACGCGGCCGCCTCGACGTCGTGGCCCTGCACGTCCCCGATGGCGAACGCCAGCGCGCCGTCCGGCAGCACGAAGCCGTCGTACCAGTCGCCGCCGATGTCCAGCCCGCTGCGGGCCGGGGTGTACCGGGCGGCGGTCTGGAGCCCTGGCCGGGCGGGCAGCGAGGCGGGCAGCATCTCCCGCTGGAGGGCCTCCGCCAGTTCCACCCGGGCCTGGTGCAGCTCCACCTCGCGGCGCGCCCGGGACGTCAGCTGCTGCAGTGTGGTGAGCAGCTCCTGGGCGCTGGCCGAGCGGGGAGGCCGACGCCGGTTCATGGGCCGCTCCCCCCTGCGTCTCGTCCGCGGGGCGCGAGGCGCGGCACGGGTCCTGCCGCAGGGGCCCTCCGGGACATCGCCGGAACGGCGCCGTCGGCCGGCCGTCGCCCGTCTCCGGCGGATTTCGGTTCCCTGCATCCTACGGCGGAGGTGTGATCCGCGCAGGGCGAGCGGGAACGGGCGGACGCGCCGGGACGGGGGGATCCTGGTGACAGGACCGCGCCGAGGCGGTGCACCGGACCGGGCGCGGTCGCAGGGAGGTGCGCGATGACCCGCACACTGGAGTGGCGGCTCCGCCTCGGGCTGACCGAGGACGACGGGACGACCAGGGCCGAGGCGGTGCTGGACACCGGCGCCGCGAAGCTCACCGGGCACGGGGTCGCCCGCTGCAACCCGCAGGACGTGGACGTGCCCGCCATCGGCGACGAACTCGCGGCGAGCCGCGCCATGAAGGACGTCGCCGCACAGCTGATGAGGGCCGCCGACAAGGACCTGGAGGACGTCGGGGCCGGGCCCGCGAGCGGACCCGTCTCCCCTCCGTACGCATGGTCCGACACCACGGGCTGAACCCGGGCCCGGACGCCCGGCGACGGCGCTCGGCGCGGGGTGGTTCCCCCTGCCCGCCGGGCGGGGGCACGGTCGCACCGTCCCGGGGCGGCCGGTGACGGCGGCACGGGGAAGGACGGCCGATGCGTGAGATCCTCCCGACGCTCGCCCGCTGGTACGCCGCCGGGGAACCGTTCGGGCTCGCCACCGTCGTCGCGGTCGGCCGCAGCGCACCGCGCGGCCCCGGCGCGGCGATGGCCGTGGGGCCGGGCGACGAGGTCGTGGGCAGCGTCTCCGGCGGCTGTGTCGAGGGCGCGGTCCTCGAACTGGCGAAGGAGGTCGTGGAGACCGGCCGGGCCCGGCTGGAGACCTTCGGGTACGGGGACGAGGACGCCTTCGCCGTCGGGCTCACCTGCGGAGGGGAGATCACCTTCCTCGTGCGCCCCGTGACGGCCGCGAGGAACCCGGCCTTCGGCGAGGCCGCCGAGGCGGTCGCCGGGCACCGGCCGGTGGTGGTGGCCACCGTGGCGGACGGGCCGGCCCCGCGCGGCGCCTGCCTCGCGGTCCGGCCGGACACCGTGACGGGGACGCTCGGCACGAGCGGCCTGGACGCCGCCGTGACCGCCGACGCGCGCGGGGAACTCGCCCTGGGCGCCACGGGCCTGCGGCACTACGGACCGCACGGCGAACGGCGCGAGGACGACGTCGCCGTGTTCCTCCAGTCCTTCGCCCCGCCGCCCCGGATGCTGGTCTTCGGCGCGATCGACTTCGCGGCGGCGACGGCACGCATCGGCGCGTTCCTCGGCTACCGGGTCACCGTCTGCGACGCCCGCCCGGTGTTCGCCGACCCGCGCCGCTTCCCGGACGGCGCCGAGGTCGTCGTCGACTGGCCGCACCGGTACCTGAGCGGCACGGAGACCGACGGGCGGACCGTGGTGTGCGTACTCACCCACGACCCCAAGTTCGACGTCCCGTTGCTGGAGGTGGCGCTGCGCGCCCCGGCCGCGTACATCGGGGCGATGGGCAGCCGGCGGACCCACGAGGACCGGCTCGCCCGGCTGCGCGGGGCCGGTCTGGGCGAGGCCGAACTGGCGCGGCTGCGCTCGCCCGTCGGCCTGGACCTGGGCGCCCGCACGCCGGAGGAGGTCGCCGTCTCGATCGCGGCGGAGATCGTCGCCCTGCGCTGGGGCGGCACCGGCCTCCCGCTCTCGGACACCTCCGGGGCGATCCACCGGCCGAGCCCCGGGCCCGGGTGACCGCGGGAGCGGGCAGCCCCCGGCGCCCGGCCGTCCCCGGTGGGCGGCCCGGGCCGCACCCGCCCCCACACCGGGGAGCCCTCGCGGATCAGCCGGCGGCGCCGAAGTGCCGTTCCACGATCGTCGCCGCGTCGGTGCCGCGCGGCAGGATGCCGTACTGGTGGCCGCGGCCCTCGCCGAGCCGGGCGGCGACGAACGCCTCGGCCGACGCCGAGGGGGCGTGCCGGAGCATCAGCGACGCCTGCAGGGCCAGCGCCATGCCCTCGACCGTGGCACGGGCCCGGGTCTGCGCGGCGAGCGGGTCGCCCAGGTCGTCCGCGAGTTCCCGGCGCACCCGGCGCACATGCGCGTCCAGCACGTCACTGGCACCCGCCGTGGTGTCCAGCTCGGCCCAGAAGGCGTCCAGCGACTGCGGGGTCCTGGCGATGCCCCGGAGCACGTCGAGGGCGATGACGTTGCCGGACCCCTCCCACACCGCCATCACCGGCTGCTCGCGGTAGCGGCGGGCCAGCGGCCAGTCCTCGGTGTAGCCGTTGCCGCCCAGGCACTCCAGCGCCTCGTAGGCGTGGTGCGGGCCGCGCTTGCAGATCCAGTACTTCGACACGGCGGTGGCCAGCCGGCGGAACATCACCTCGGACTCGCCGCTGTCGCTCTCGTACGCGTGCGCCAGGCGCAGCGAGGTCCAGGTCGCCGCCTCCGTCTCCAGCGCCAGGTCCGCCAGGACCGCCGCCATGGCCGGCTGGTCGGCCAGCCGGGCGCCGAAGGCACTGCGGTGGCGGGCGTGCCAGATCGCCTCGGACACCGACTGGCGCATGCCCGCGGTGGTGCCGAGCACGCAGTCCAGCCGGGTGTGGTTGACCATCTCGATGATGGTCGGCACGCCGCGGCCCGGCTCGCCGACCCGGACCGCCCAGGTGCCGTCGAACTCCACCTCGGACGAGGCGTTCGACTTGTTGCCGAGCTTGTTCTTCAGCCGCTGGACGCGGATGGTGTTGCGGGTCCCGTCGGGCAGCACCCGCGGCACGAGGAAGCAGGTGAGCCCCGCCTCGGCCTGGGCCAGGACCAGGAAGGCATCCGACTGCGGGGCGGAGAAGAACCACTTGTGGCCGGTCAGCAGATGGGCCCGGCCCTCGGGGTCGGAGGCCAGCGGGACGGCCCGGGTGGTGTTGGCGCGGACGTCGGAGCCGCCCTGCTTCTCCGTCATCCCCATGCCGAAGGTGAGCCCGGACTTCTCGCCAGGGGCGATCGTGCGGGGGTCGTACGAACGGCTCAGCAGCCCCGGCAGCCAGTCCCGCCCCACCTCCGGATCGCGCTGCAGGACCGGGACCACGGCGTGCGACATGGACATCGGGCAGGCGTGACCGGGCTCGACCTGGGCGAACAGCATGAACGAGGCCGCCCGCCCCACCGCCGCGCCGGGCTTCGGATCGGCCCAGCCCGCCGTGTGCGTGCCGTGCGCGACGGACGCGCCGATGATCTCGTGGTACGCGGGGTGGAACTCGATCTCGTCGACGCGGTGACCGTAGCGGTCATGGGTGCGCAGGACCGGCGGGGAGGTGTGGGCCAGCTCCGCGTCGGTCTGGAACCGCTCGGAGCCGACCAGCGTGCCGATCTCGTGCAGCTCCGGCTCGTGCCCGGCGGCACCGAAGACGCGGACGGCCTCGACGAGCGGCAGGTTGGTGCCGTACTCGTCGAGACCGGTCCTGGGCGGAGCCTGGTTGGTGACCTCGTGGGTGGGGTGCGGCGCGGGGGCCGTGGCCCCGGGGCCGGTCCGGTGCGCGGTGACGGTCATGTCGGTCCTGTCCTGGGTCGACGGGGTGGGCGGCGGTCGGTCCGTGTCCGGAGCCGGCCGGGCGGCCGTCGGGGCCGCCCGGCCGGCGCTCAGGCGCTCCTGGCGCCGACCGCTCTGAGGCACAGCATCGTGATGCTCTCCACGACCGGCGCCGGGTCGGTCCGCACGCCGACCGGCGACAACGGGCCGATCAGCGCCTCGCCGACCGCGCCGATCACGGCGGCCGCCGACAACCGGGCGTCCTGCGGGGGCAGATCACCCGAATCGACACCGGCGACGATGATCGTCTCGGCGAGGTCGTGATAGCCGCGCCGGTAGGCCAGCCGCTCCTCCTCGACGAGCGGGTCGACCGGCTCGGCCAGCAGCGCCCAGGCCGTACGGGGGGCGCGCAGGGCACGGTACGAGAAGACCTCGACGAGGGCGCGCAGCTGCTCGGCGACCCCCTCCCGGTCCCGTACGGCCTTGCGCACCGCGTCGAGCTCGTGGCCCGCGACGTGCCGGAAGACCGCGGCCAGCAGCTCCTGCTTGGAGGCGAAGTGGTTGTACACGCTGCCGGTGGAGACGTCGGCCCGCCGGGCGAGCGCGGACACACTGGCTGCGGCGTAGCCGCCCTCGGCCAGCAGTTGCCGTGCCGCGTCGAGCAGCCGCTCGCGGTGCGCGAGCCGGGTCGCCTCCGTACGGGCGGTGGGTCGGTAGGCCACGATGGTCTGAACCTCGATTCACATCTTCAGCTCTCCACTCAACCACTGTCGCCCCCCTCGGCGCAATGGTTCTGCGACGGGTGAGGGGGAGCGGACGCCGTCCCGGCCCGACCCGAGCCCCGCGGCGGGCCCGGCGGCACCGGTGTGCCACGGGGGCGCCCCCCGCACTTCGGCCCCGGTTCACCCGGCCGTTCCGGAACCGGGAAATCCTCATGGCGGCGGCACCGGGGTCCGGACCGCGGAACGATGCCGTCCCGCACGAAGGAGAACCACACCCCATGTACCGACCCGTGCCCGAATGGGCCGACCCCCAGGTGCCCGCGGAGTCGCTCGACCCCCAGGGGCTCAGCCGCCGAGGGCTGATGCGCCGCGCCGGCCTGTTCGGAGCGGCCTTCGCCGCCGCCTCGCTGCCGTTGCCGGCACTGGCCGACGGGCGGGGGGACCGGTCCCCCGGGCACGGGCACGGGGGAGGCAACGGGCACGCCCCCGATCTGGTCTACCTGGTCGGGGACCACCACAACCACTCCGTCTACAGCCACGACGCCAAGTACACCTTCTCCCAACTCGCCACGGCGGGACAGAAGTTCGGCCTCGACTGGATGGTCTTCACCGAGCACAGCAACATCGGCCACGCCGAGCGCGGCGCCGCGCTCGAACACCGGGAGATCCTGCGGGCCCGCGCCGAGAACAGGCGCATGCTGATCTTCCAGGGACTGGAGTGGTACATCCCCGGCGCCGAGCACTGCACCGTCTTCTCGCCGCCCGGACGGCACGAGGTCGACCTGCTCACCCGCTTCGAGGAGGCCTTCGACGGCAAGCTGCTCGGCTACACGGCCGGCGCCCCGACGCACCCCGACACCCCGCGCAACGAGGCGCACGCGATCAAGGCCCTGAAGTGGCTGGCCGAGCAGCGCCGCACCCGGTACGTCGACGACGTCCTCGTCCTCGCCAACCACCCCATGCGGCTCGGCATCGACTCCCCGCACGAGATGCGCGGCTGGCGCGACGCCGCCCCCGAGATCATGATCGGCATGGAGGGCGCCCCCGGCGCCCAGGCCGGTGCGATCCCGGGCTGGCACCCGGACACCAACGTCCGCGGCGAGTACACCAATTCGCCCTCCGCCGACTCCTGGCCCGGCTACCCGCGCGAGGCGTACGTCACCCACGGCGGCTTCGACTGGGCGACCGCGACCGTCGGCGGCCTGTGGGACGCGATGCTGGCGGAGGGCAAGCTCTTCACGATCACCTCCAACTCCGACGTCCACCGCGTCGCACAGGACACCTGGGTCAACGGCGCCTGGCCGCCCGGACAGGACTTCGACGGCACCGGCCGCCTCCCCGACCCGTACGACACCACCGAGCCGCAGCCCGGCGGCGACTTCTGGCCCGGCCAGTTCAGCCGCACGCACGTCGGCGTCACCCGGTACGGCTACCGGCACGTGATGGAGGGGCTGCGGGCCGGCCGGGTCTGGGTCGACCACGGCCACCTCGTCGACGGCATCGACGTCAAGGTGCGCGGCGAGCGCGGCAACAGCGCCACGCTCGGCGGCCGGCTGCGCGCCCGGCGCGGCGAGCGGCTCACCCTCACCGTCACGGTGACCGCGGCCTCCCGCCGCAACCCGTACGGAGTGCTGCCGCGCCTGGAGCACGTCGACGTCATCCGCGGCGCGGTCCGCGGCCCGGCCGCCGACCGCGACGACTGGCACGCCCCGGACACCCGGGTCGCCCACACCGCCGATGTGTCGGGCCGCCGCGGCACGTACACCCTGCGCATCCCGGTCGGGCGCGCGGACGAATCGTTCTACCTGCGGCTGCGCGGCAGCGACGGCAGGCGCAACGGGGCGGGCTTCCTCGGCGCGGCGATCGACCCGCACGGCCCGCAGCCGCACGAGCCCGGCAAGGGCAACCCGTGGCTCGACACCTGGTTCTACACCAACCCGGTCTTCGTGGACGTCGTGCGCTGAACCCGCCGTACGGTCGGGGCGGCCCGGGGAACGGGGCCGCCCCGACCGGCGCTCAGGCGTCCAGCGCCGCGGAGACCACGGCCTTCGCCTCCTCCTGGACCCGGGCGAGGTGGTCACCGCCCAGGAAGGACTCCGCGTAGATCTTGTAGACGTCCTCGGTGCCCGAGGGGCGGGCGGCGAACCAGGCGTTCTCCGTGGTCACCTTGATGCCGCCGATCGGCGCGCCGTTGCCCGGCGCCTCCGTGAGCACGGCCGTGACCCGCTCGCCGGCCAGGGTGTCGGCCGTGACCTGCTCGGGGGACAGCCGGGCGAGCACCGCCTTCTGCGCGCGGTCGGCGGGGGCGTCGATCCGGGCGTACGCCGGTTCGCCGAACCGCTCGGTGAGCGCCGCGTAGCGCTGGGAGGGGGACTCGCCGGTCACCGCGAGGATCTCGGAGGCGAGCAGCGCCAGGATGATGCCGTCCTTGTCGGTCGTCCACACCGAGCCGTCCCGGCGCAGGAACGACGCACCGGCGGACTCCTCGCCGCCGAAGCCGAGCGAGCCGTCCAGCAGCCCGTCCACGAACCACTTGAAGCCGACCGGCACCTCCACCAGTTCGCGGCCGAGGTCGGCGGCGACCCGGTCGATCATCCCCGAGGAGACCAGCGTCTTGCCGACCCCCGCGGAGGCCGGCCACCGGTCGCGGTGCGCGTACAGGTAGCCGATGGCGACGGCGAGGTAGTGGTTCGGGTTCATCAGCCCGGCGTCCGGGGTCACGATGCCGTGCCGGTCGGCGTCGGCGTCGTTCCCCGTCGCGATCTGGAACCGGTCCCGCTGCTCGATCAGCGAGGCCATCGCGTACGGCGACGAACAGTCCATCCGGATCTTCCCGTCCCAGTCCAGCGTCATGAAGCGCCAGGTGGGGTCCGTCAGCGGGTTGACCACGGTCAGGTCGAGCCGGTGCTCCTCGGCGATGCGGCCCCAGTACGCGACGGAGGCGCCGCCCAGCGGATCGGCGCCGATCCGCACCCCGGCCGAGCGGATCGCGTCCAGGTCGAGCACCGACGGCAGGTCGGCCACGTACGAACCGAGGAAGTCGTACGTCCCGGTGGTCGACGCCGCCCGCGCCCGGGCGTACGGCAGCCGGCGCACGTCCTTCATGCCGCCGGCGATGATCTCGTTGGCCCGGTCCTGGATCCAGCCGGTGGCGTCCGACCCGGCCGGTCCGCCGTTCGGCGGGTTGTACTTGAACCCGCCGTCGCCGGGCGGGTTGTGGGACGGGGTGACCACCACGCCGTCGGCGGGCCGCGAGGTCCTGCCCCGGTTGTGGGCGAGCACCGCGTGCGACACCGCGGGCGTCGGGGTGTACCCGTCCGCCGGGTCGACGAGCACGGTCACGTCGTTGGCGGCGAAAACCTCCAGGGCGGTGACCCGGGCCGGCTCCGACAGCGCGTGGGTGTCGGCCCCCAGGAACAGCGGACCGTCCGTGCCCCGGCGCGCCCGGTACTCGCTGATGGCCTGGCTGGTGGCGGCGATGTGGTCCTCGTTGAACGCGGTGGCCGCGGACGAACCGCGGTGGCCGGAGGTGCCGAACGCCACCCGCTGGTCCGGTTCGGCCGGATCCGGACGCAGGGCGTAATACGCCGTCACCAGCCGGGCCACATCGGTGAGGTCCTCCGGCCGGGCCGGCTGTCCAGCTCGTTCGTGCGGCATCTGCCCACTCCTCCGTATCGGTCGGTCGTGATCTTCCCCCGCCACATCTTCGCGGGTGGCCGGTGCGGCCCGACGACCGGCCCGCCGCGGACCGGGGCGGGGCTGCGACGGGTCAATCCCGTGGAGCCGTCGGGCCGTCCCGGCATATGTTCGTCCACGACGACGGACGGTTCACCGCGCACCGTGCGACGTGGCGGGATTCCGGCCGGACCAGGAGGGGCGAGATGACGACGGACGAGACGATGGCGGACGAACGGGCACGGGACGGCGGAGTACGGCTGCGCCGGGCCACCGCCGAGGACGCCGGTCCGCTCACCCGGCTCTTCCTCGCCTCCCGCACCGCGGCCATGCCGTATCTGCCGAAGGTGCACAGCGACGAGGACACGCTCGCCTGGATGACCCATGTCGTCCTGCCCGGGACGACGGTGTGGATCGCGGAGGCCGGCACCGGGGACGGGGCGGGGGAGCCGCTGGGGTTCGTCTCCGTCGACGGGACCGAACTGGAGCATCTGTACCTGCGCCCCGACGCGCGGCGCCGGGGCGTCGGATCGCTGCTGCTGGACCGGGCGCGCCGCTCCTCGGCCGGAGAACTCACGCTGTACGTCTTCCGGCGCAACACCGACGCGCGGGCCTTCTACGAACGGCACGGCTTCACCGCGATCGCGTTCGACGACGGCAGCCGCAACGAGGAGCGGGAACCGGACGTCAGATACCGGTGGACCGCGAACGGCTGACGACGCCCGTTCCCCGCGGTCCCGGTGGCCCGTCCGCCCGTCGCACCGCCGCCCGCGCCAGGTCGTTGCGCGCGGTCTCCTCGTCGATGTCGAGCAGCGGCCGCAGACCCCACACGGGGGCCAGCATCGC
>NZ_JBEXPY010000042.1:0-64988 GCF_040612315.1 Streptomyces sp. NPDC006435 | reverse complement strand
CTCGCCACCGACGACGCCATGAACCCCTACATCGAACACCGCGCATCCGCCATCGCCCACGTACTCCCCCCACCACCCCCCGGCCAGCCCCTCGGCAACCAACTCCACTGACCCACCACAGAGTTCACCCCCACCGACCACGAAACCACCCACGACAGACACCGAGGGCCACACCCTCAGCCGTCCGGCCGGTGGGCTCGGCCTCCTCGCCGCCCCGGGGCTAAGGTTCGGCAGGAACGAATGTCCTCGGTGCGCGGTGAAGTACGGCGCCGGGGTGCCGGGGAGGGGAACATGATCGATCCGCTGGTGTCGTACGGGGCCGTGGGGTCCGGGGCCGCCACGCGGCCGGAGGCGGTCGGCCGTACGGAGGGCTCATGAGCACGGGCGGGCCGTCGGAAACCGCCGGCCACGCGGCGCTCACGCCGCGACAGCAACGGCTCGCCGACCTCGGCCGCACGCTCATGCGCCGGATGGCGGGCGCGGACGCGCCGCTCGCCGTCACCCCGCTGCCCGAGGACGACGCGGTACTGGTCGCGCACACCGTGCGGGGCGGCGGGCGGGTGTACGTGGCCGCGGACGAGACCGTGCTGTTCGCCGGTTCGGCCGCCCCGCCGCACGAGGCGATCGAGGTCTTCCGTTCCGGGCGCCGCACACCGCCGGAGCACTTCCGGCCGGCCGGCGCCCGGAACGGGCAGAGGGCCGCGAAGCCGGCTACCGCGCCCCGGTCGGCGCCCCCGCCTCCGTACACCGTGCGGGACCGGTTGGTGGAGACGCTGGCGACGGAGCTGGCCGCGGCCCAGTCGTCGGACTGGGACCGCATCCGGTGCACGGTGTCCGTGGTGGACGGTCGTACGCGGGCGCAGTGCTCGGGCGAACGCGGTGGCATGCCCGTGATGGTGCGGGAGGCCGGGACACCGGCGTTCGCGGAGGCCCTCGCCGAACTGCGTGCCGTCATGCACACCCCGGGCTCGGGGACGTGGTTCGGCATGGCGCTCGCCTTCACCGCGGAGGACCTCGCCGAGGCCGTCTTCGACCACGACGGCGAGCCGCTCCTCCTGCCCCCTCCCGGCCCGGAGGCTTACGCGCGGGACCTGGCACGGTTTCCCCGCGACGCCGACAGGCAACCGGCGTGGCTGCGCGAGCGGCTCTCCTGGGCCGGGCTGACGCCGCGCCAGCTGCGGCTGGCCGAAATCGGGCGGGCCTTCCTGGAGGGGACGCCGATGTTGGGCGGTTCCCGCCCGTTGTTCCCCGTCACCGTGCTGCCCGAGGAGGGCGCCGTCGTGGTCGCCTCGTCGTGGACCGGCGACCGGGCGCATGTCGCGGCCGACGAAACGGTCCGGCTCGTTCGGGAGCCGCCCGCCGCCCCGACTGCTCCGTGACCGCGTCCCCACCCGTGCCGGACCTGCTGGACCTGCTGGACCTGCTGGACCTGCTGGACCTGCTGGACCTGCTGGACCTGCTGGACGAGGAACGGGCTCGGGACGTGGAGCGGTCACGGGGCGACTCGACGGCGCGCCGGACCCGTACCGCTCCACGCGTCATGCGTGCGGGACGATCGCGACGGGGCAGCGGGCGTGGTGGATGGCGGCCTGGGCCACGGAGCCCAGGTGCGGGACCAGGGGGCGGCGGTGCCGGCGGCGGCCGACGATCAGCAGGTCGGCGGCCTCTGCGGCCTGCACGACGGCCTTGGCGGGGCTGATGAGCGCGAGGTCGTCGACGGCCTCCACCTGCGGGAACCTGTCGCGCCAGGGGCTGAGGGTCCGGTCGAGGAGCTCCTGTGCCTCCTGGGCGACCTCTTCCGCCACCTCGTGGTCCACGCCCCAGGGAACGTACGCGTCCACCGGCAGGCTCCGGCCGTGCACGGCCCGCAGGGGCACACCGCGTGCGGCGGCGGTCCGGAAGCCGAATTCGAGCAGGTCGTCGCAGGGGCCGTGCAGTTTGAGCGCCACCGCCACGCCGCCCGCACCGGTCCGGTCCGGCCGCGGCCCCTCCCCGTCGGCCCCGGCCCTCACCAGGACCACCGGGCACTCGGCGTGCGCCACGACGGGCATGCTGACGTCGCCGAGGAAGTAGCTCTCGACGGGCAGCAGCCCCCGCGAGCCCAGTACGACCATCTCGGACTCCGGGGCCGCCCGCAGCAGCGCCTGCTCGGCGTCCTCGGCCACCAGGTCGTCGACCACGGTCAGGCCCGGATGCCGTGCTTGGAGCTCCGTCCTCGTCTTGTGCACGATCCGTCTCGCCCAGTAGTTCTGGTCCGCCTCGGCGGGCACCCCGGGCGGTTCGGCCGCCAGCAGGGGCCAGGCGTGCAGGAGGCGCAGTGTGAAACCGCGCCGCTCCGCCTCGTCGGCGGCCCAGCGCGCGGCGGCGAGGCTCTCGGGTGACCCGTCGAGGCCGACGGTGACGACTGGCTGCATGACGACTGCCTCCGTCTCGCGAGAAGCCGGAACGACGAGGTGCGCACGTGCCGCCCGCCGCGCCGCTTCCGCCTCCCGCACCGCTTCCGGCACTCTCGGTCGTCTCCGGCGCCCGTGTCGTTCCTCCGACGTCCGTGGCCCGGCCCGGGGGTACGGAGGACGGCGCGCCGGGCCGGGGTCCGTCTCCTTCGACAAGTACACCGGATCCCGCGGCGGCGCATGCGGAACCGGACGTCGCCCCACGATTCCCGGGGCACCGGCCGTCGAGCCGCCGGGGGCGCTACCGGCGGCCCCGCCCCTGGGGGAACCGTCCCTGGTGCACCGCCCCGTGGACGACCCGGGCCAGCTTCCCGGCGTCCTCGGTGAAGGTGTCGAACCGTATGTCGCGTCCGTCGTTCAACTTGATGACGCAGCTGAAGCCCATGCCTCGGGTCTCGGCCAGTATCCGGTCGTCGCCACCGCGGGCGCCCACCTCGGCGATGTCCTCCCAGGGGATCAGCGTGACGGTGCCCGCGATCCGGTGGGCCAGTCCCCGCTCGTGGATGTCGAAGCACTGCTCCCGGGTGCGGAACGCCTGGGTCAGCCGCCAGATCCCCAGGCCCCATCCCACCAGTCCCACTCCGAGCAGCAGCCCCGCCAGTTGCGGCGCGCCCTCGGTGGTACCGATCGACGCGATCGTCACCGGAATCCCGAAAGCCAGACCCACCGTGCCGACGACGATCACGACGGCCGCGTGCCGCAGCCGCCTGCCGCCGTCGGTGCGGTGTTCGCGGACGAATCCGCCCAACTGCTTGGACACCTCGGTACGCCGCATCGGGCCCTCCCCCATTCGACATCGTGAACATCCCGAGGACGTGCCCCCGGTCGGGGCAGCCCGTCCTGGCACCGGTCCTGGCGCCGGGCCCGCGGGCGGGAACGCGACCGCCCCCGCCGCCTTCCTCACGCCCCCGCAGGATGTTCGTCAACTTCCTTGGAGAACAAGGTAGTTGACCTTCGCCCGGCATGCATCCGACCCGATCCCCCCATCCGCCGTGCGCCGGTTTCGCGCCATGGCGCCACCCCCGCCGTCCGGCCGCCACCCGACCGGACGCAGCACCGGAGACACACCCCATTCACCGATGCGCACACTGCGTCACCATCCGTCTCTCTGTGTAATCTCCGGTGGTGACGGAGGCGCACTCCGCCGGAATCCCGGCGGTACCGGGGCAGCTCCATGCCGATTCCGGATCCCGCCACACCCCTCGCACGGCACCCGCCGCACAGCCGGGTGCCCCGAAGCAACCAGGAGAGTCCCATGACCGCACGCCTCACGATGTCCGCGCGACTGGCCCGGGTGGCCGTCGTGGCCACGACGACGGTCGGATCGCTGCTGCCGCTGGGCGCCGGCGTGGCCCACGCCGCCCCCGAGTCCGGGATCGCGCTGCCTCCGGGCGTGGTCAAGCTCAACGACGGGGAGCCCTGCCCGCCCGCCACCCTGTGTCTGTACCGCGACTACAACAACCGCGGTCCCGCCTACGGCATCGGGGCCGGCTACGACGTGGACCTGCGGGACCTGCCCATGCCCGGCGGCGTCCACGGATCCACCGCGGCCAACGAGGTGTCCTCCTGGGTGAACAACACCCACGGCCTCGCGACGCTCGTCGACCTCGAGGGCCACCAGCTCCGTCCGCTGTTCCCCGGCCAGTCGCTCCAGGAGCCGGCCGCGGAGAACGACACCGTCGACTTCGTCCACTGGATGCACTGACCGTCCGCCCCGGTCCGTCCCGTGCCCACGGGGCGTCGCCGGGGCGGGCGCCGGGAGGGCTCTGACCTCCGTACCGCCTTCGCACCGCCCCTCGTCGTCGGGCCCGGCACCGGGTCCGGCGACGAGTCGCGTCACGCCCGGTCCGGCACCGGGAGGCGGAGGGGCGGGCCGCCCTCCCCGCCCGGCCGCGCGGGTCCGTGCCCACCGGAACGGCTGCCCCTGTACGCGCGGACCGTGCGGGATAGAGTGTGCGGAACGCGCCGAGATTCGCGCTGGTGTGCCGGGAAGTCTGGTCGGCAGTCGGGGGACAAGTGTCCCCGGATTCCGATCGATGTCCCGGAGGACTCCCGTGCAGGACGGCTCCCGCGAGCGTTCCGCCCTCTCCCGTACCGGTTCGCGGTACGAGGCGCGCCGGTGAACGGCTCCGAGGCGGCCGGTGACTGCTTCGACGGCTACCCGGAACTGCTCGCCGCGGCGGCTTCCACCGGCCGCCGTCTGACCCGTGCCGAGCTCGACGCCCTGCGCGCGTTCGGCGAGCGGACCGCCGGCAGCGGCACGACTCTGCGCCAGGTCGTCGCGAAGCACCTCGAAGCGGCCCGTTCGGCCTGGCCGGGCACGCCCGCGTCGAGCGACAGCGCCCTCGCCGTCATGGCCCAGGCCATCGACGCGCTGGCCGAGGGGTACGACCGGGCCCAGCACTTCGCGGTCCGTCAACAGGAGGCCGCCCGCCGCGAGTTCATCGACGACCTGCTCTACGGGCGCAGCGACCTGGGCCGCCTGGCCGAGCGTTCGGAACGCTTCGGTCTGCGGCTGTCCCGGGCGCATGCCGTCGCCGTGGCACAGGGTCCCGATCCGTACGCCGAGGGCGACGACGTGCCCCGACGGGTGGAACGCGCGGTGACCGGCCGGTTCGGCGAGCGGCAGATCCTCCTCACCACGAAGGAGGGGCGGCTGATCTGCATAGCCCCCGGCGACCGGCGCGACGTGCTCACCCATTTCGCCAAGCAGGTCCACGCCGCCACCGACGGCGGCCGGACCGCGATCGGCCGGACCCACCACGGGGCCGACGGTGTCGTCCACTCCTACGAGGAGGCCCTCAACACCCTCGACCTCGCCGTCCGTCTCGGCCTGGACGCCCCCGTCCTCAACGCCGCCGATCTGCTGGTCTATCCCGTGCTGACCCGGGACCGCCAGGCGATGACGGACCTCGTCCGCACCACCCTCGGCCCCCTCCTGCGGGCACGCGGCGGTCCCCGGACGGCCCTCGACACCCTCACCGTCTACTTCGACTCCGGCTGCAACGCGACCGAGGCGGCCCGTCAGCTCTCCCTCAGTGTCCGCGCCCTCACCTACCGCCTCGAACGCATCCACCAGCTCACCGGCACCAACCCCGCCGACCCGCACCACCGTTACGCCCTCCAGACGGCCGTCATCGGGGCGCGCCTGCTCAACTGGCCCGAACAGAGCCTCTGACCGGGCGCCTCCGCCCGCCCGTCCGCCGGCCCCGCTCCCCCGCTCCCCAGGTTTCCCGCCGCGGTCAGGTCACGGACCGGCCGGACATCCAGTGGCCGACCAGGTCGCGGTAGAGCGGGCTCGCGGCGAGCAGTTCGTCGTGCGTGCCGACGTCCGTCCGCCGCCCGTCCAGCACCAGGACCCGCCCGCCGCGCAGCGCCGAGCTGATGCGGTGCGCGACCACCACGAGCGTCGTGCCGCGGGCGGCGAACGCCTCCTCCGCCCGTGCCTCGGCCGCCGGGTCGAGGTGGCAGCCGGCCTCGTCCAGCAGTACGACGGAGGCGGCCGACGCGTGGGCGCGGGCCAGGGCGACGAGCTGTTTCTCACCGGCGGACAGCTCCGGCCCGTCCAGTCCCACGGACGCGTCCAGCCCGCCCAGCCGCCCGACGAGGTCAAGGGCGCCGACCGCCGCCAGCGATGCCGTCAGTTCGGCGTCGGTGGCCTCCGGCCGCAGGTAGCGCAGGTTGTCCCGGACGGTGCCGGTGAACACGTACGCCTCCTGGGGAATCAGCGTCACCTCGCGGCGGAGCCATGCCCGGTCGACCTCCTCGACCGGCACTCCCCCCAGGGTCAGCCGGCCGCTGTCCGCGGCCGCCAGCCCCGCCATCAGCGTGGTCAGGGTCGACTTGCCCGCACCGCTCGGGCCGACCACCACCAGGTGGGAGCCGGCGGGGACGTCCAGGGAGAGGCCGTCGATCACCGGGGCGGCGCACGGTCCGTACGCGTAGCCGACCCCCTCCAGCGAGAGGTCCGCGGAGAGCGGGGTGCGGCCCGGCGCGGGCACGGGGACGGCGGGTGTCGTGGTGCCGCCCAGCCGGCGCAGCACGGTGTCCAGCTGCACCCCCCAGGAGCCGAGGACGGCGACGAGTGCCCGCAGTGCGGGGGTCACCCCGCTCATCAAGTAGCTGGTGGCACCGAGGAGTTCGCCCACCGACAGGGTGCCCCCGCGCAGCAGGGCGGGGGCGGCGACGAGCAGGACGAGCAGCGGCAGCTGGCTGCCCGCCGCCACCAGCAGGGTGTTGCCGGACATCGTGCGCGCGGTGGCACGGCAGGCGTCCTCGTGGCCGGCGATCCGGGCGGTGATGTCGGACGCCACCCGGTCGCGGGCGCCGCACGCGACGACGTCCCGGATGCCGCCGAACGCCTCGCCGGCGGTCGTGGTCAGGCGCTCCTCCGCCCGCAGCTGAGCGCGTTGCCGTCCGGCGAGCCTCCGCAGCCGCGGTACGCACAGCACCAGGGTGAGGAGAACCGGTGGCAGGGTCGCCGCCGCCACCGGCGCGGACAGCGCGGCGAGGCCGATGAGGGCCATCACCAGGGAGACGCCCAGCTGCCTGGCCGAGCGCAGCAGGGCGGAGACCAGGGAGCGCACGCTCTCGACCTGGACCGTCAGCCGTGCCACCCCCGCGCCGGCGTCGCCCCGGACCCCGCCGACGGCCCGGCGCACCGCGCCGGAGACCACCTCGGTCACCAGCTCGTCCCTCAGCGGCTCGACGAGCCGGCCCAGCCGCGGGGTGAGTTCGCGCGTCATGACGGCGCGCAGCACCATCGCGGCCCCCAGCAGCCCGAGCCAGAACACGCCCGTGGCCGGGCGCCCCGCGAGGAAGCCCCGGTCCAGGGCTGCGGCGACCAGGAGGCCGGAGAAGAGCGCCGGGAGCGACTCCATGACGGACCATCCCGCCACCGCCGCGGTCGCGGCCCGGTGGCGCCGGACGAAGCCGCCGAGCATCCGCAGGCCCACCGGGGCGGGCCCGGCGGCGGGGCCGTGCGCCGCCGGGCCGGGGGGTGCGGGCGGGGGTGCCAGGACGGGGGCCGACGATGACGGCTCGCTCATGCCTTCTCCTGTCCGTGGGTGGTCGCCGCCTCCTGCGTACGGAGGGCTGCCGCCTCCCGTGCGCGAGGCGCCGCCTCCTCGTGTGCTCGAAGGGTTTCCGCCTCTCGTGCTTGAGGGGTCGCCGCGGCGAACAGTTCCCGGTACTCGGGCAGTCGCCACAGCTCGTGGTGCGGTCGCACGGCGCGGATCCGCCCCTCGTCCAGCCAGGCCACCAGGTCGGACCGGGCCGCGGTGGAGACCCGGTGCGCGATCACGACGCGGGTGCGGCCGGACCAGGCGGCCGTGAGGGCGTCGTCGACCCGGGCCTCGGTGGCGGTGTCCAGGCTGGACGTGGCGTCGTCGAGGACGATCACGGCCGGGTCGTGCACCAGGGCCCGTGCCAGGCCCAGCCGTTGGACCTCGCCGCCCGAGAGCGGGGCGTCGGACAGGGGGGTGTCGTAGCCGTGCGGCAGCCGTCGTACGAAGTCGTCCGCGTGGGCCGCCGCGGCGGCGGCCTCCACCGTGCCGTCGGGGGCGTCGGGGCGGGCGAAGGCGATCATGCCGCGGACCGTCCCGCCGAGCATGGCGGGGCGTTCGAAGGCATAGCCGACCAGGGCGCGGAGGGTGTGCGGGGCGAGTTCGCGCAGCGGGAGGCCGTCGATGCGCACCGTGCCCTCGTCCGGGTCCCGCAGCCGGCCGAGCAGCGCGGCCAGGGTGCTCTTGCCCGAGCCGGACCGGCCCACCACCGCCAGCGACGTGCCGGCCGGGACGTCGAGGTCCACGGCGTCGAGGACGACCCGGTCGCCGGAGCGGACGCCGACCCCGGAGAACGTCACCGCGCCGGTCGCGGGCCCGGTGTCCGTCCGGGTGCCGGGGGCGGCCACCGGCTGGTCGGTGGCCTCGGCGACCCGGCGCGCCCCGGCGAACGAGACGCCGAGGGAGAAGAGCGCGTCGAGCTGGTCGAGCAGGGACATCGCGACCGCGGTGTAGCCCACCACGGCGGCGAGTTGTCCCGCGCTGATGTCCCCGTTCACCAGGGCGAGGCCGCCGATGCCGAGTACCAGTACCTCCACGGCGGGGACCAGCAGGCCGACCTGCCAGCCGGTGTCGCGCTGCAGGCGCCAGATGCGGTGCCCCGTCCCGGAGAGTTCCGGCAGCGGACGGAGGATCCGGGCGATCTCGGCGTCCGCCGTGCCGCTCGCACCGATGGTCCGGGCGCCGCCCAGCGCTTCGAGCAGCAGCGCGGAGATCCTGCCCTGCGTCTCCTGGTAGGAGAGGAACAGGTGCGAGCTGCGGTGCATGAACACGCGGGCGATCAGCACCAGCGGGGGCACGCCCAGCAGGAAGGCGAGGCCCAGCCGCCGGTCCAGCAGCCACAGCGCGACCACGCCGCCCAGCGACGTCAGCACCGCGGCCGCGGCGGTGACCACGGTGTACCCGGCCTGGCCCGCCTGCGCGCAGCCCGCCGAGAGGCGGCCGGCGAGGTCGCCCGCCGGGAACCGCGCCGCGCCGGGGATCCCGGCGTCCAGGGCGCGCACGGCCAGGTCCCGGCGCAGCGCCGCCACCGCCGCGGCGCCGTACGTCCCGCCGGCCAGGGTCTGCAGGGCCCCGGCGGCCACCACGACCACCAGGACCAGGGCGAACACGTACACGGGGGTGGCGGAGGGCCGCTCGCCGATGACCGAGTCGAGCGCGGTCGCCAGGGTCCAGGGCAGGGCGAGCGTGCCGGCGGAGCCGATGACGGCCGCCGCGCCCGCGAGGGCGAACCATCCCCGGGACCGGGCGGTGGCTTCCCGCAGGAGTCGCTGCGGGGACGTCATGGTTCCTCCTCCGGGTGGTGCGCCGGCCGGTGGGGCCGCGGGACGTACCGGGATGCCGGGCGCGCCGCCGACGCGGCCACGCCCGGCACCGGTCTGCTACTGCTGCTCGATGCTGGTGATCGTGCAGGTCCAGGTGCAGGTGCGGGTGCAGCCGGCCAGGGCGACCGCCTCCTCGCCCTCGAGGGTCTGCAGCTCGTCCACGTCGATGGTCGTCATGGTGTCTTCCTTTCGTCGGTGAGTGGTCGTCGTCGTACGGGGGCGGCGGCCCGGCCCGGTCAACGGCCGGTGCCGCCGGTGCGTCACTGCTGCTCGATGCTGGTGATCGTGCAGGTCCAGGTGCAGGTGCGGGTGCAGCCGGCCAGGGCGACCGCCTCCTCGCCCTCCAGCGTCTGGAGCTCGTCCACGTCGATGGTCATGGTGTTTCACCTCCTGTCGCGGGGTGGTCGCGGTACACCGCCGGGGCCGGCGGTGTCACACGGTCGCGTGGGCGGCCGTGAGATCGGGGGCGGGCACCGCGGTGGCCGCGGGCCCGGGGGTCAGGAACGTCACCAGCCGGTCGGTGAGTCCGGCTCCGTCGCGCTCCTGGAGGAGGTCGTGGCCCGCGCCCGCGCCTTCGAGGCAGGCGAAGTGGGTGTGCTCCACGCGCCCCGCCTCGATGAGCCGCTTCCGCAGCCGCCGGGTCTCCTCCACCGGTACGAGGGGGTCGTCGGTGCCGTGGACGACGAGCAGCGGCACCCGGATGCGGTGGGCGAGCACCTCGACGTTGCGGGGCCCGAGTTCGTCGTCCGGCGGTGTGCCCAGGCCGTGCCGTTCGATCAGGGCGCGCACGGCCGGTGTCGCCCGCTCGTGCAGTCCCCGGGCGGACAGGAAGGGCGCCGCCGCCGCGCACCGCGACCAGGCGCGGGGGTCGGCGCACACGGCCAGCAGGGCGAGGAAGCCGCCGTAGCTGACGCCCAGGAGGGCGGGGGGTTCCGCGCCGGGCGGCCGGTGCTCCGTCAGCGTCCTGACCAGTGCGCGGATGTCCGCGAGGTCGGGGACCCCCCAGGCACCGTGGACGGCCGAGGTGTGTGCCCGGCCGTAGCCCGTGCTGCCGCGCTGATTGGGTGCCACCACTGCCGTCCCGGCACCGGTCAGGCGGTGCAGCAGGGGGTGGAAGCCCATGGTCCAGGCGTCCTCCGGTCCGCCGTGCAGGGCGACGGTCACGGTGTCCGCGGTGCGCCAGTCGCCGAGGCAGACGGCCTCGAACCCGCCGTCGGGAGTGTCGAACCATTCGGTGCGGGCGTCGGGGGCGGGCGGGGGCAGCGTCCCCTGCCGCGCGGGACCGTCCGGGAGGGTCACGAGGTCGGCGGGGCGGGCGGGGTTCGCGTACACGACGTGCAGGCCGTGCTCGTTCCATCCGGCGGCCGGGTGGACGGCTCCGGCGGGCAGTCCGGTGGGGTACGGCCGGTCGTCGGCGACGTCGTACAGGAACAGGCGTGCCGCGGCCCCCTTGGTGACCCGCAGGGCGACGCGTCCGCCCGCCGGGTCGGCGGCGAGCGGGAACACCGAGCCGTCGATCGAGTTGAGCCGTTCGGGGAAGCCCAGGACGGTGCGGCCGTCGACGGTGGTGCGGCCGATCCGCAGCCGTCCGTCCCCGGGGTCGCTCGCGGTCAGCAGCAGCCCCGAGCGCGGGGCCGACAGCAGGACCCGGTGGATGTGTCCGCCCCCGGGCAGCAGGAACCCTCCCCAGGTCGCCTCCCGGAGGTTCAGGACGACCGGGCGGCACCCGTCGGCCCGGCCGAGGTCGGTGACGTACCGGATTCCCTCCTCGTCCAGCGGCAGGAGGCCGGTGATGCGGCCGGGCAGCATCACCGGATGGGCCAGGCGCAGGGGGTCGTTCCTGACCTGCCACACCCGGGTGCGGCCGCCCGCGTCGGTCTCCACGGCGAGGGCGAGGGTGTCCGGCGGGCCGCCCGGGACCAGCCGCAGTCCCCGGGCGGCGATCGTCGTGGCCGGGCCTGCCCCGCCGTCGGGGCCGGTCAGGGCGAGCCGGTGGCGTCCGCTGCCCACCGTGCTGCGCAGCAGCAGCAGTTCGCCGTCGTCGGTCGGCAGGACCTGGGTCGCCGTGGACTCGGTGGAGGTGCCCTCCCGGTACTTCGGGGACGTGCCTCCGAGGTCCCAGCGGGCCGGGACGAACCCGCCCTCCGCGGTGCTCACCAGGCAGGCCGCGTGGCGTGCCCGTGCCGAGAACCGGAAGCTGATCCGGTCGGGCGGGCGCGTCATGCCGCACCGGCCACGAGCGGGACGTCCCGTCCGGCGGGGGCGGTCGGTGCCGGGGGGTCCGGCATCCAGAGCCGGGGGCCGCCGTCGCGCAGTCGCAGGAGCATGCCGAGGGTTCCGGCGAGCCCCGTCTGGTAGCCGGCGACGACCGCCTCCAGCGTTTCGTCGGGGACGACCAGGAGTCCGTCCCTGAGCACGGTCCGGGCGCGGATGCACTGCGCCAGCTCCCGGGCCCGGTCCCGGTGGTGGGTGTCGCCGAGGGCCTCGGCCATGTCCAGGAGGAACTCCGCGTTGCCGGCCAGCCCGTGGCAGGCGGCGGGCGAGGAGAGCCACATCGCGCGTCGCACCCCCGCCGCGGCGAGCACGGCGGTGTCCCGGTGGCGCGCGTCGCCGGTGGTCCGCCACAGCCGGATCAGGAAGGTGCCGATGCCGGAGGATCCGCTGCACCAGTGGGTCTGTCCTGCCACGCCGTCGGCGGTGCGGTCCCCGGCCGCCCACCGGGCCTGCCCGTCGGCGACCCGGGCGAGCGTCACGAGGGTGTCGCCGGCCGTGCGGGCCGCCCCGAGGAAGTCCTCCCGGCCGGTGGCGTTTCCGGCGGCCAGCAGGAAGGCGCCGATGCCCGCGATGCCGTGGGCGAACCCGTAGTGACGGGCCCCGGCGAGGTTCGATTCGAACGTGGCGGGGACCGGCCAGATCACTCCGGCGGGGTGGTCCTCGGCGGCGGCGAGGAGCGTCTTCGCGCAGGCGGTCGCCCGGTCGAGGAACTCCGTGTCGCCGGTGGTCCGCCAGAAGTGCAGCTGGGCCATGCCCGCCCCGGCCGTCCCGTGGCAGATGTCCGGGTTGGGCCAGTCGACGGGGACGGTACGGGCCAGCGCGGACGCCTCCGCCTCCGCCGCCCCGTCGCCGAGCAGGCGGGCCGCGTCCAGCAGCGCCCAGGCGGTGCCGGAGCGCCCGAAGTGCAGCCCCGGCAGGGTCGTCCCGTCGGCGGCCCGTCCGGCGGACGGGTCGGCCAGCCGCTCACGGATCCACTGCGTCAACTCCGCCGTGCCGTCGCGCAGTCCGGCGTCGCCGCCGGTCGCGGCGGCCCGGGTGAGGACCGCCAGCACTCCGGCCGCGCCGTACTGCACGTTCAGCGGGTCGGTGGTGGCCCCGAAGCCGTTGATCGGCCAGAGGTGCCCTCCGTTGCCGGTGCCCCGGGTGCGGAGCAGGTACGCGAGGCCGTCGGAGATCAGCCGGTCGCGTTCCTCGTCGGTGATGCGCAGGTCGGGTGCGGTGCCGGGACCGGACCCGGGCTCCGTACGGCCCTTCCCGGCCGCGGACTCCGTGCCACCGGTTCCGGCCGTGGGCTCCGTGTGGTCCGTCCCGGCGGTGGGCTCCGCGTGACCGGTTCCGGCCGCGGGCTCCGCGTGGCCCGTCCCGGGCTCCTCCGCCGGGGTGGCGAGCGCCTCCCGCACCCGGGCGAGGTCCCACCGCTCGGCGGGGTCGGCGGCGCAGAGCGCGAGCAGCAGGGGCAGCAGCGGGCGCGCCCACGGGTGGTCGGCCACCGCGAGGGCGATCAGCGCGTCCGTGCGCTCGCCGACCGGGCGCCCGTCGCGGACGAGGAGCATGTCCACGCCCGCCACCAGGTGCAGCAGCACGGCTCCGAGGCCGTAGAGGTCCCCCTCGTACTCGGGGGCGGTGGGTTCGTAGTCGACCAGCGAGCTGATCTCGGGGCCGGCGTAGCCCGGGGTGTACCCGCGGCGGACCGGGACGCCCTGCCGGGCCAGGTACTCGACGTCGATCAGGCGCACCTCGCCGTCGGGGGTGACCATGAGGTTGTTCGGGGAGAGGTCCCGCAGCACGTGGCCGGTGCCGTGGACCCCTTCGACGATGTCCACCACCTGCCGTGCCAGGTCCAGGAATTCCGCCATGTCCCGCACCGGCCGCTCCGGCATCCGCTCGCGCAGGGTCTGCCCCGGGACGCGTTCCTGGACGAGGAAGAGGTTCCCGCCCTGGGAGAAGAGGTCGATCCTGGCCGGGGTGAGGCCCAGCGGCGCCATCAGGTCCAGCATCTCGGCCTCGTGGCGCAGGGTGTCCTGGAGGTCGGTGCCGTCCATGCGCACCCCCACGTACGGGCGGGCCTCCTTGACGACCACCTCCCGGCCGGTGTCGCGGTCGGTGGCGAGGTAGACCCCGCCCTTGTAGGCGTGCCGGATCGCCCTGCTGACGACGTAGCGGTCGTTGAGCAGCACCACCGGCTTCTTCCGCGGGGACTTCTCCGGCGCCGGGGAATCGGCAGGGGCCGGAGACCCGGCCGGGGACTCGGCGGAGACCTGCGGCCCGCCCGGGGACTTCGCGGGGGCCGGGAACTTCGCGGGGGCCGGGGACTTCGCGGGGGCCGGCGGTTTCACGGGGGCCGGGTCGTCGGGGAACGGCGGCGGGGCCCAGTCCGGTGTGGTCGTCCACGCCTGGCGCCGGTCCTTCTCCAGCCCCCCGTCGGGCCTGCGGAGCCTGACGTCCGCGTCGCCGTCGTTGGTCATGGTGCGCACGCCGCGGAACACCCCGTAGCGGTAGTGGACGAGGCTGTCGGGGCGGTAGCGCCGGTCGGAGAGGATGCCGGGGCCCCTGAGCCCGAAGGTCGCCGCGTGCAGCCGCCGCGCGAGCCGGCGGAAGTGGTCCGGGTCGTCGGGGTACACGGTGATGAACTTGCCGCCGCCGCCCCGGTCCGCCCGGCCGCCCGTCAGTTCGGCGACGCGTTCCACGCTGCCCGCGAACTTGAACGAGGCGCGTTCCTCGACCAGCACCTCGGACGCCGCCGCCAGCACCAGGGCCGCGGACAGCGGTGTGGCCGACAGGTGCAGCTTCCAGCCCTGCTCCGCGCCGCGGTGGCCCCGGGGGCGGACCGAGCACCAGAAGTCGCCCCGGTCGACGGCCCATCCCGTCGCGCCGCGCCGGTGCAGTACGCCCTCGACGATTCCGGGCAGCAGGGCGGTACTCACCACGAAGTACCCATCGGCGCCGGGTGCCTGGCCATCAGCGGTCACGGGTTTTCCTTCCGGGTGCGGCGTCGGGGCGTGCGGGAGCGGTCGGGCTGCCGCGACGGGGAGGCGGGAGGGTGGCCGGGAGCCGGCCGGGGGCGCCCGGCGCGAGGGGTGCGGGGCGCGATCGGTCCGGTCCGGCCACCGGCCGGGAAGCGCTGTTCCTGAGAGGTCGCCCACATCACCTGATGAGGAGTCAACTACGGGAGTATCAGAGCTGATCGAGCAAAATGATCAGCTTTCTGCATTTCTCGGGGAGCACCCGCGCGGCCGCGCATATGGTGGCCGTGAGGCGCCCCCCGATCTCCATGGGTGACGTTAACGGTGCACCGAGGGACCGGTGTACCACCCGTTCTGGGGGGTTGCGGACAGCGAACGGGAAGGCATGTACATGGACGAAACCGGGCTCCACCGTGCACAGACCTCCATGGTTCTGGCCACGTCCCTCTACCGGGGCAGTCATCTCGTCGCCGGGATCGCCGGCGTCGTCCAGCACCAGTGGAATCGCCCGGTCCAGTGGCTGATCCTGGCCGCGGCCCTGTCCTCCAGTGCCGTGGTCCACACGACTGCCAGGCGGAAGGGACGGCTCGTCCCCCGGTTCGTCTGGATCGACGTGGCCGTGGTCGGCTGTCTGCTCCCGTTCTGCGCCTACTTATGGGGCGGGGCGCACACCCCCGCCTCGATCGCCTGGGTCATGCTGCTGGGCGGCTCCGCGGCGGCCATGGCGGCCGCCGCCTTCCCCATCCGGCTGGTCGTCGTCGCCACCGCGCTCCTGGTGGCGACGCACCTGGTCGGGTATCTGCTGGTCGGCGCCGACGCGGCCGTGACCGGGGGACATCTGAACGCCCTGGTCTTCTCGGCCGTCGTCTCCGGGGTGCTCTGGTGGTACTTCCGCAGGCAGGGCGCCCTCCTCGACGCCGCCAACGAGCGGGCCCTGGCCGCGGAGGCGCACCGTGCCAGGTACGCGGAGCGGATATCCCACCACCAGGCGCTGCACGACACGGTCCTCGCCACCCTGACCGCCATCTCCGGCGGCGGTGTCGACGCCAACACCCCCGAGATGCGGCGAAGATGCGCCCGCGAGGCGGCCTATCTGAGGAGGCTGGTCGAGCAGACGGACGACCAGGGGGCCGACTCGGAGCTCCTCGCCGCGCTGGAGGAGTCGGTACGGGCCGCGGAGGCGCTGGGACTGCGGGTGACCGCCCGGTACCACGAACCGCCCAGGGTGCCCGGCGACGTGGCCCTGCCCTTCGCCCGGGCCGTGACCGAGGCGCTGAACAACGTCCGCTGCCACGCGGGCACCGGCCACGCCTATCTGACGGTCACCGGGGACTCCGGCCGGCTGGTGGTCACCGTGGTCGACCGGGGGCGGGGCTTCGAACCCGGGAGCACCGGCGGGGGCCTCGGCCTCACCCGTTCCGTGCACGAGCGGATGCGCGGCATAGGGGGCCACGCGACCGTGGACAGCGCTCCCGGCGAGGGCGTGAGCGTGGAGCTGAGATGGCCGAGGTGATCACCGTCGCCGTGGTCGACGACGACCGGATGCTGCTCGACGGGATCCGGTCCTGGCTGACCGGGGTCCCGGGGCTGCGGCTCGTCGGCTGCGCCTGCACGGTGGACGAGCTGCTCGACGGGTGGCGGGAGCGGGCCGATGTCGTCCTGCTGGACCTCGTCCTGCGCGACGGACGTCCGTCCGCCGAGAACATCCGCCGGCTGCGGGAGGCCGGCAGCCGGGTGCTGATGATCAGTGTGGTGCCGGACCGCGACCGGATCGTCGCCGCCATCGCGGACGGCGCGGACGGCTACCTCACCAAGGACCACGACCTGTCCGTCCTCGTCGAGGCGATCGAGGAGGTCGCCGCCGGGGGCACCGCGCACTCCCCGGAACTGGCCTTCGCCTGGGCCTGCGACCAGGGAATCCGCCCGAAGCTCTCGCCGAAGGAGCGCGAGGTGCTCGTGGGCTACGCCTCCGGGCTCACCCTCAAGGCCACCGCCCGCCGGGCCGGGATCACCGCCAACACCGCGAAGTACTACCTGGACCGGGTCAAGGCCAAGTACCAGGACGCCGGACGGCCGACCTACACCAAGATCGATCTGGCCCTGCGGGTCCGGGAGGACGGCTGGATGCACCCCGGCATCCCCCCGACCTGAGCCCTCTCCCCCGGCCCGCCGTCCTCGATCGCCCCGTACGGCTACGGGTGCCGCGCCCCCGTCGGCGGATTCCCGGGGCTCCTCGGGGCGAGCATCTCGGCGGTGATCGCCCATCGTTCGTGGTCGCGCCAGGCCCCGTCGATGAGGAGGAAGTCGGGCGAGAACCCCTCCAGACGGAATCCGGCCCGGCGGACGAGGGCGATCGAGGCCGCGTTGCCGGGCTGGATGTTGGCTTCGAGGCGGTGCAGGCCGAGCGGCCCGAAGGCGTGCCGCAGGACCAGGTCCAGCCCTTCGCCCATCAGGCCGCGCCCCGCCGCGTGGGCGAAGGCGCCGTAGCCGAGCGCGCCGCAGCGGAACGCACCGGTGACGATGTTGTTGATGTTGATGAACCCGGCGATCCGGCCGACGGACCCGCCCGCGGCGTCCCCGGTGTCTTCAGCGTCTCCGGTGCCTTCGGCTTCTCCGGTGTCTCTCGCGCCTCCGGCGTCCTCGCGTTCGCAGACGAGGAAGCCCGCCCGGGCCGGGTCGTCGATCAGCCGGTCCGCGTAGGCGGCGTACGCGCGGGTGTCGACGGGCGGGAAGAGCCAGGGGTGGTGCAGGTCCCGGCTCTCCCTCGCCCGGTCGGTGAACTCTTCGGCATCCGCCCGGGTGAAGGGGCGGATCAGCACGCGGCGCCCCGCGGCCGGACAGTCGGTCTCGGACATCCGGCCACCCTAAGCGCTGTCCGCGGTCCTCGGCGCCTGGCGCCCCGCGGGCCGTCTCACTCCGCCCGGTCGCCGACCACCGGCAGTTCCAGCACGCCGGTGTCCTCGGGGGCGCTGACCACCGTGACCGGCTTGATCCCGCGGTTGCCCACGTACGCGGTGTCGCTCGCCGCGATCACGAACTCGAGCCGGTGGCCCGCCTCGTAGCGGTGGACGATGCCCGGCAGCCGCACGGTGAACGGGCGGGTGACGTCCGGTACCCGGACCGGGGCCACGAGCCGGTTGACCAGCGTCCTGCCGCCGTCCGGGGCCACGTCGTAGACCTTGGCGAACAGGACGAGCTTGTCGGCGGCGTCACCGCTGTTCTGCACCCGTTCCGCCTTCGGCGAGGCGACCTTCAGGGTGGCCTTCGGCGCGCCGACGACATCGAGGGCGGAGGGCAGCGGGGCACTGGTCCAGCCGAGGTAGGTGCCCTTGATGTCGTACGGCCGGGAGTCGGGCAGGCCCAGGAGTCCGGCGAGGGAGCTCTCCGAATGGCTGGTCGGGACGAGCCAGTTGGCGTACTGGCGGCTGCCCCGGGCGACCTCGGAACGCTCGTCGACGAGCTTGCCGTCGCCGGACAGGTACAGCTTCCGCGAGAGGGCCGGTACGGAGGACGCCGTGCCGTAGCCGCTCCGCCAGTCGCGGTAGTAGGCGAAGTCGGGTCCGGTGTCGGCGTTCCGGTTGTGCCGGAGGTAGCGGTCGAACCAGGCCAGGACGCGCTGTCCGACGTAACTGGTCTCCAGGTTTCCCTGCTTCAGGTCGAGTTCGCCGGGCGCCTGGCCACCGCTGTGTCCCCAGGCCTGCCAGATCATCTTGGCCGTGGTGCCCCGCGCCTTGAGGGCCTCGTACGTGGCGGTGGCCTCGTTCAGGTTGAACAGGCTGTCGGCCTGGCCCTGGACGAGGAGGGTGGGCGCCTTGACCCGGCTCAGGTAGTCGACGGGCGAGACGCTGCGCGCGTAGGCGAGCATCCTCGCCGTCCGGTCCGCGGGGTAGCGGCCGGAGTTGAGCAGTTGGACGGTGTCGCACGCCCGGGACGCGAAGTGCAGGCAGGTGAGGTTGTTGAACCGGGACGGGTCGAGGCTCGCGTTCAGTACCGTCTGCCCCTCCCCCATCAGGTAGAAGCCGTTGGTCCACTGCCACTTGAAGACACCGGCGGTGTCGGACGAGACGCCCTCCCGCGTGCCGGCGTTGTTCGGGGCGAGCGCGTAGGCCAGGTCGTTCCAGGTGACCAGCGGCACGAGGGCGTCGACGCGGCGGTCGACGGACGCGGTGGCCAGCTGGACGGCGCCGCCGTAGGAGCCGCCGATCATGCCGACCCTGGGGTCGCCGTCGCCGTCCCGGGTGACGAAGTCCGCCCGGGTGCCGTCGTCGGCGGCGCGGGTCCCGGCGAGGAAGTCGATCAGCGCGGTGGCCGACCGGCCGTCGACGGCCGGGTCGTCGAGGGTGATCAGGCAGCCCGACTTGCCGAATCCGAGCCCGGAGTAGACCAGGCCGACGTAGCCGCGGGAGGCCACCGCCCTGCCGATGGCGTCGGTCGTGCCGTCCGACTTGCTGCCGCCGAAGCCGTTGGTGGCGAGCACGGCGGGGGCCGGGTTCCGGGCGTCGGTCCCGGCGGGGCGGTACAGGTCGGCGTCGACGGTGCACGAGCGCCCGTCCACCCGTGTCGTGAACTTCAGCGGGGTGACGGTGTACGAGGCGGCCCCTTCGGCGCTCGCCGGTCCCGCCCCGGCGAGGAGGAGGGGCGCGACGAGTGCGGCCGAGGCCAGGTGCACGGCCGGCTTCCGGAACGGTGTCCGGTACCCGGACCGGGGGCGGGGAACAGCACGTGACACGAGGACCTCCACACCGAGAGCGCCTTACCGGCCGGTAAGGGCCGGGCGGCGCTCATGCTGTGACACGCGTCATAGTGCTGTCAACGTTCCGGACGGCGTTTCCTGAATGCTGCTCAACTTCTTCGCCGTTCGGCCCGGTTCGGTTCCGTTTCCTTGCCGTTGGAGGTCGTTTCCCCACCCTTCGGCGCTGTTCAGGCCAGGGCCGGCAGCTGCGCGGTGAGCGTGGCGGGGCCGCCGTCGGCCGGGGCGTCCAGCACGGCGGGCACGCCGAGCGGGATCGTGAGCGCCGTCGGTCCGTGCCCGAAGCCCAGTTCCTCGACGACGGGTACGCCCAGCGGGCCGAGCCGGTCCAGGAGGACGGCCCGCACCTCCTCGTACGGGCCGCAGCCCGCCCAGGAGCCGCAGGCCACCCCGGCCACCCCGGCCAGTGCCCCGGAGCGCAGCAGCTGGGTGAGGATGCGGTCGATGGAGTACGGGTCCTCGGTGGTGTCCTCGATCACCAGCAGGCCGTCCCGGGCGGAGGTCCGGGCGTGCGGCGTCCCGAGGTCGGCGGCGAGCAGGCTCACGCAGCCGCCGTACGTGATGCCCCGGGCGCGACCGGGCACCAGCGCCCCGGCGCCGGGCAGGCCGAGGGTCCGCACCGTCTCGGGCTCGAACAGGGTGGCCCGCAGGGACTCCTGGGTGTCCGGGTCCTTGAGGAAGGTGTCGGTGGCCGCCATCGGGCCGTGCAGCGTCACGATCCCCAGGTGCCGGGCGAACGCCTCGTGGAGCACGGTGATGTCGCTGTACCCGACGAACACCTTCGGTCCGGCGGCGCGCATCGCCGCCCAGTCGACCAGGTCGACCATCCGGTGCGCGCCGTACCCGCCGCGGGCGCAGATCACCGCGTCCACGGACGGGTCGCACCACGCCTCCTGGAGCCCCCTGGCGCGTGCCGCGTCCGCACCGCCCAGGTAGTCCAGCTCCGGGTGGACGTCGCGCACGTGGGGGGCCTCGACGGGTTCGAGGCCCCAGCCGCGCAGGACGTCGAGCCCGGCCTCCAGCCGCTCGACGGGCGCCGGCCCGCTCGGGGCCACGACGGCGACCCGTGCTCCGGGGCGCAGCCGGGCCGGGCGGGTCAGGGGGGCGAGGGTCACTTCTTGAGCTCCACCGTCGGTACGTCGGGGTGTTCGATGCCGAAGGTCTGGGCGTACAGGGAGAGTTCGGCCTCCAGGGCCCGGATCATGGTGTCGGCGCGCCGGAACCCGTGCCCCTCCCCCTCGAAGGCGAGGTAGGCGTGCGGGATGCCGCGTCCGTCGAGGGCGGCGAGGAAGCGTTCGCACTGGATGGGCGGGCAGATCGGGTCGTCGAGTCCCTGGAGCAGCACGAAGGGGGTGGCGAGCCGCTCGGTGCGGCTGATCGGCGACCGTTCGCGGTAGCGGTCGGGGACGTCGGCGAGCGGGCCCACCAGGGACTCCAGGTACTGCGACTCGAAGTCGTGGGTCTCGTCGGTCCCCCAGCCGGTCAGGTCGAGGATGGGGTAGATGATCGTCCCGCAGGCGTAGACGTCGGTGCCGGTCAGCGAGGCGGCGGTGGTCCAGCCGCCCGCGCTGCCGCCCCGGATGGCGAGCCGGTTCCGGTCGGCCGTGCCCTCGGCGGCCAGGGCCTCGGCGACGGCCGCGCAGTCCTCGACGTCGACGACGCCCCACTGTTCGCGCAGCCGGTTGCGGTAGGCCCTGCCGTAGCCGGTGGATCCACCGTAGTTCACCTCGGCGACGCCGATGCCGCGCGAGGTGAAGTAGGCGATCTCCAGGTCGAGCACGAGCGCGGCGTGTCCGGTGGGGCCGCCGTGCGCCCAGATCACGTAGGGCGGCAGTTCGCCCTCGGGGCCGGTCCGTTCGGGGTTGCGCGGCGGGTAGACGTGGGCGTGGATCTCGCGTCCGTCGGGACCGGTGAAGGTGCGCACCTCGGGGCGCGGGCAGTACGCGGGGTCGACGGCGTCCTCGTGCGGTGCGCCGATGACCCGGGTGCGGCCGGTCCTGGTGTCCAGTTCCACGACCTCGTACGCGCTGTACGGGCTCGCCGCGATGCCGACGACCCGGCTGCCGTGCACGGCGAGCGTCTCGGCCCATTCGGTCCAGGGTCCGACGACGTCGACGAGTTCGCCGCTCTGCGGGTCGAGGATGCCGAGCGTGGTGGCGCCCCTGCCGTGGATGGTGGCGATCAGGCCGTTCTCCAGGGGCTGGAACCAGCTGAGGCCGATCTTCCAGAGCGGTCCGGAGAACTCCTCCTCGCCGGGGCGGAGCGCGACCGCGCCCCGGTCCGGGTCGGCGCGGTAGAGGTTCCACCAGCCGCTGCGGTCGCCGGCGAACAGGAGCTGTCCGTCGGCGCCCCATTCGACCTGCGGCACCGATTCCTCGGGGCCGCCGCAGAAGCTGCGGGGGTCGGCGAAGGCACCGTCGTCGGTGACGTCCGCGAGCATCACCTCGGTGCCGTCCCACGGCATCCGCGGGTGGTCCCAGGCGATCCAGGCCACCCGCCGCCCGTCGGGCGAGAGCTTCGGGCCGGTGACGAACCGGTGGCCGTCGTCGGTGAGTTCGCGCACCGCCGACCGGTCGTCGGCAGCCGATCCGTCCAGCGGGACGGCGGCGATCACCCGGCGCAGATCGGTGGGGCCCTCACCGGTGAACTCCTCCAGGACGCACCAGACCTCGCCCCGGTCGAGGTGGATCTGCGGGTCGACCCAGCGCAGCCCGCCGCCGACGGCCGAGACCGGGGTGAGCGGCCGGGGCTCCTCGGAGCCGTCGGGGGCGTGGACGTACAGCCGCTGGTCGGCGAAGTGGACGAAGACGACCAGCGGGCCGCCCTCGGCGCGTTCGGCCCCGGCCCAGGGCCGGCCGCCGTACTCGATGACCCGGCTCCGTACGTTCCAGGGCGCGGGCAGCACGCAGTCGGTGTTCCCGTCGGCCCGGCGGCGGACCAGGGCGCGGCGGCCCGCCTCCGCGGGGCGCGGCTCCGTCCACCACACCTCCTCGCCGATGGTGCCGACGTACTCCGGGCGTCCGTCGCGCGAGGCGGCGAGCGCGGCGTCGATCGGCGACGGCCAGGTTCCGTGGGCCCCTGTGGGCAGCATGATCGTTTCCCCCTGTTGCGGTCAGGCCGTGCGCAGATAGTGGTCGAGGACGCGGACACCGAAGTGCAGGGCCTCCACGGGGACGCGTTCGTCGACACCGTGGAACAGCGCCTGGTAGTCGAAGCCGACGGGCAGCTTCAGCGGCGAGAAGCCGTAGCCGGTGATGCCGAGCCGGGAGAACTGCTTGGCGTCCGTGCCGCCCGACATGCAGTACGGCACGACGTGGCCGTCCGGGTCGAAGCGTTCGATCGCGGCGCGCAGCTTGGTGAAGGTCGGCGAGTCGACCGGGGCCTGCAGCGGCACCTCGCGGTGGTGGAACTCCCAGTCGACGTGGGGGCCGGTCAGCCGGTCCAGGGTGGTGCGGAACTCGTCCTCGCCGCCGGGGAGCATCCGGCCGTCGACGAAGGCGGTGGCGTGGCCGGGGATCACGTTGACCTTGTACCCGGCCTCCAGCATGGTCGGGTTGGAGCTGTTGCGGACGGTCGGCCGGACCAGGTCGGCGGCGGGGCCGAGCTTGTCGAGGAGTTCGTCGACGTCGAAGCCGGGGGCGTCCAGGTCGGGGTGGATGCCGTGCAGGGCGGCGATCTCGGTGAGCGCGGCCCGGACGGTGGGGGTGAGCCGGACCGGCCAGGTGTGCTCGCCGATCCGGGCGACGGCCGCGGCGAGCGCGCTGACGGCGTTGTTCCTGTTGACCTTGGAGCCGTGGCCCGCCTTGCCGTGCGCGGTGAGCTTCAGCCAGGCGGTGCCGCGCTCGCCCGCGGCGATCGGGTAGAGCGGCATGTCCGGTCCGGCGTGGAAGGTGAAGGCGCCGGATTCGCTGATGCCCTCGGTGCAGCCCTCGAAGAGCGCGGCGTGCCGGTCGGCGAGGAAGCCCGAGCCGTCGTCGGCGCTGGCCTCCTCGTCGGCGGTGTACGCGATGACGATGTCGCGGCGGGGCCGGACGCCGGTCCGCGCCCAGGCGCGGACCACGGCCAGGACCATCGCGTCCATGTTCTTCATGTCGATGGCGCCGCGCCCCCAGACCACCCCGTCGCGGACCTCGCCGGAGAAGGGGTGCACGGTCCAGTCGGCCGCCTCGGCCGGGACCACGTCGAGGTGGCCGTGGACGAGCAGGGCGTCGGCGGACGGGTCGGTGCCGGGGATCCGGGCCACCACGTTGGTGCGTCCGGGGGTGCGTTCCAGCAGGACGGGTTCCAGTCCGGCGTCGGCCAGCCGCTCCGCTACGTACTCGGCGGCCGGGCGTTCCCGGCATTCACCGTCGCCGCGGTTGGTGGTGTCGATCCGGATCAGTTCGGAGGTGAACGTCACCGATTCGTCGAGCGCCCGCTGGTCGACGCTGTCCGGGAGGGCGGTCGTCTCAGCCATATTGTTCCTCCACGGCGGACGACACGATCGTCGTCACCGCCTTGAACGTGCGGATTGCTTCGTACATCGTCGCGCTGGTGTAGGCGACGCGCCGCTCGCCGCTGGGCACCACGCCCGGGACGACGGTGGCCGCGCCCGCCAGGTGCTCGGCGTCGAACTCCAGCTCGATGGTGTGGGGGCCGCCCTCCACCGGGGTGTGGCGCACGGCGAGCGCGGCGGCCTCCTCGGCCGCCGCGCGGATGTCGGCGGCGGTACGGGCCGGGGTGCGGCAGACCGCGGCGTACCGCGACACGTAGTCCTTCACGGCGACCTTGCGCGCCCGCGGGGCGTAGCCCTCCGCGTCCACGCAGGTCAGATTGTCACCGGTGACGAGGACGACGGGGACGCCGTACTCGGCCACGACGTGCGCGTTGAGCAGTCCCTCGCTGGCCCGGGTGCCGTCGAGCCAGACGCCGGTGATGGAGTTCGCCAGGTAGGTGTGGGCGAGGACCCCCTCGGCGCCGGCCCCGGTGTGGTAGCCGATGAAGGCGATGGCGTCGATGTCGCCGTGCTGGACGCCCTCGACCATGGACAGGGACTTGTGCCGGCCGGTGAGCATCTCGACCCGGTCGTCGAGCCGTTCCAGCAGCAGGTTGCGCATGGACCAGTGGGCCTCGTTGACGAGTACCTCGTCGGCGCCGCCGTCGTAGAAGCCGAGGGCCGCCGCGTTCACGTCGGAGGTGAACATGGCGCGGCACCTCTCCCACTGGGGGCTGCCCGGCAGCACATCGGCGGGCCAGGTCACACCGGTGGCGCCTTCCATGTCCGCACTGATCAGGATCTTCATGCCGGGCCACGCTACGCGCCGGAGAACCGCCAGGCCAGAGCCCCGGACACGTTCAGAGGTCCAGTCCTCCGAAGGGAGCGAGACGCACACCCCGAACAGGTGCATCACGGACAACCGGGCCGGTCCGGGGCGCGGTCCATCTGGTCCGCCTTGACAGATTTTCCCGCCCCAGACCATGATTCCATTAATTGACTAATGGAATCGAGGCGAAGTGCATGGCAGACGCATTCACTCCGGGCACCACGTCCGGCGCGTGGGCGCTGGAGGTCCGCGGCCTGGGTAAGCGCTACCGGCGCGGCTGGGCGCTGCGGGACTGCTCGTTCCGGCTGCCGGCCGGACGGATCTGCGGTCTCGTCGGTCCCAACGGGGCCGGGAAGAGCACCCTGTTGAAGCTCGCTACCCGGCAGATCCAGCCGTCGGAGGGGCAGCTCCGGGTCTGCGGCGTGTCCGTGGACGATCCCGCGGTGCTGCCTCGGTTCGCCTTCCTCGGACAGGACAAGCCGCTGTTCAAGCGGTTCACCGTGGCGGAGACGCTGCGCATGGGCAGCGAGCTGAACCCCGGCTGGGACGCGGCCGCGGCGGAGCGGATCGTACGGTCCGGCCAGGTCCCGATGGACGCCCGCGTCGGCTCCCTCTCCGGCGGCCAGCGCACCCGTGTCGCCTTCGCGCTCGCCTTCGGCAAGCGGCCCGACCTGCTGCTGCTCGACGAGCCGATGTCGGACCTCGACCCGCTGGCCCGCCACGACATGAGCGCCCTGCTGATGTCGGAGGCCGTCGAGCGCGGCACCACCGTGCTGATGTCCTCCCACATGCTGTCCGAGCTGGAGGACATGTGCGACTACCTGCTCGTCCTCGCCGACGGCCGGATCCGGATGGCGGGTGACGCGGACGCCCTCGTCCCGGCCCACGCGCTGGTGACGGGGCTCGCGACGGACGGGGACCCGGCCGGTCTGCTGGCCCCGCACACGGTGATCGAGTCCCGGGTCCAGGGCAGGCAGTTCCGCGCGCTGGTGCGGCCGAACGGACCGCTGCCGAGCGACTGGGTGGTCGCCGAACCCAGCCTGGAGGAAGTGCTGCTGGCACACCTCCGCTCGCCGGACGCGCCCGCGCTGTTCACCCCCGGCGCCCGCATCGAGGACGAAGGGATCCACGCCGCATGAGCACCACCCCGACCGACACCCCGTACACCGGACGGGCGACCCGGCCCCGTCTGCTGCACGGACTGAACTGGCTCGTCGTACGGCAGCACCGGGCCGCGCTGCTCAGCCTGCTCGGCGCGACGGTCCTCGGCTCGATCTGGCTCGTGTACGAGCGCAGCCGGATGAAGGACTTCATGGAGTCCGCGGGCGCAGGGGGGATGCTGGAGAACTTCGACTCCGAGGGCGTGAACCTGGTCATCAGCGTGCTGGGGGCCCTGCCGCTGCTGCTCGCCGTCTTCATCGGCGCCCCGCTGATCGCGGGGGACCAGGAGCAGGGCACCGCACAGCTGGTCACCACCCAGTCCGTGTCGCGCCTGCGCTGGGTGGCGGCGAAGGTCGCCTGGGTCTACGGCGCGGCACTCGTTACCGGCGTGGTGCTGTCGGCGGTCTTCACCTGGTGGTGGAAGCCCGACCATTTGGTGTTCCCGTACGACTGGTCGAGCGGGTCGATCTTCGACAACACCGGTCCGGTGCTCCCCGCGCTCTGCCTCTTCCTGACCGCCGCCGGCATCACCATCGGCACGCTGGTGCGCCGGCTCCTGCCGGCCATGGCGACCACACTGTTCTTCTCCTGGGCCGCCGGAGTGTTCTGGGACGAGATGATCGTCAACCTCGCCCCGACCCGCACGCTCGTCTACCCGCTGAACGCGGACCTGCCCGCGCGGCTGGACAGTTCGCGCGAGGTGGACCGCTGGATCGGCTCCGCCGACGGGCAGCTCTACGGCTGGGGCCTGTGCGCCGAACCCACCGAGAAGGCGAGCAACGACTGCATCGAGAAGCACGGCATCGTCAACAATGTCCACGAGTACCTGGGCTTCGACCAGATGCCCGCCATGCAGTGGACCGGGGCGGGCATCCTGCTCGCGGGAACCGTCGTACTCACCGCGTTCGTCCTGTGGCGGGTGTCCCGTCGCCCGCTCTAGGGCGTCGCGGTCGTACAGGCCGTCGCGGTCGTACCGGCACGGCAGTCCAACGGGAGGTGAGGAAGGCAATGGTCGTGTTCCGCATCGACAGGCGCAGCGGGGTGGCGACGTACCTCCAGATCGTGCGTCAGGTCGAACAGGCGCTGCGCATGGGCGCGTTGGTGGAGGGTGACCGGTTGCCGACGGCCGCGCAGGTAGCGGCGGAGACCAAGGTCAATCCCAACACGACCCTCAAGGCCTACCGCGAGCTGGAGCGCGCGGGGCTGGCCGAGGTCCGGCAGGGGGCGGGCACCTTCATCACCCGCACCCTGGTCCCGGCCCAGGACGGCCCCACCGCCCCCCTGCACGCGTCGCTCGTCGAATGGCTGAACGAGGCACGGGCCCAGGGGCTCAGCGGCCAGGAGGTCGACGCCCTCTTCCGGTCGGCCTGCGCGACCGTGTACCCGGCGGAGACGGACCTCTGACGGAACGGGGACGGCTGCCGGCGGAGCCGCGTACCGGACGGGGCGGCGTCCGACGGGGCCACGTACCGGAACGGGACGGCGCCCGGCGGAGCCGCGTTAGGGTTCGGTCACATGACCGACCCCGTACTGGAACTGCTGCGCAGCCGTCCCGACCTGGCCGAACTGGCCGCTTTCCCCTTCAATTTCGACGTGGACCGGGCCCACCACGTCGAGGAGGTGCATCTGGCGTCCGGTGCGACGCTGGAGCCGATCGCCGGTGACGACACCGGTGGCACGTACTTCCTGAGCGGGGGAACGGCCGTGCTGCACGCGTCCTCCGACGGGTACGCCTCGCTGGTCGCCGACAGCGTCGGCGACGCGCTCCAGATGCTCGTCCGGCTGCCCTGGTGGTGCGAGGAACTCTCCGCCGGGATGGACGAGGAGGCCCTGCTCGACGCGGTGCGCCGGGCGGACGAGGAGGCCCGGGAGGAGTTCGCCCCCGAACTCGACGAGCAGCGTGCGGCGCTGATCAGCGGTCTGGGGCTGCCGGACCGGTCGCTGGCCGAACTCTTCGCGCTGTCGGAGTCGGCCACCCGGCGCACCGAGCCGGAGCACGTCCTGCTCAACTCCCAGGAGCTCTGCGCCTACCGACTGGAGGAGCCCTACCGGCAGTGCCTGCGCGACGTCGTCCTCGCCCCGGGGCGGGAGGCGCTGGAACTGATGCGCTGCGGCGACCCCGGTGTCCTGACGGAGACGGCCGCCGACCCGGTGCTGCGGGCGGGGGTGCTGCGGGCGGCGCACCACGACCGCCGCGCCGGGGACCTGCCGCTGCTGCGGGCCCTGCTGGAGCAGGAGGACTCCGCCCGGACCGAGTGGTACGAGGAGCGGTGGCGGGCCGCGGTGCTGGTGGCGTCGCACGGGCGGGACGAGGACGTCGCACTGCTGCGGTCGGCCACGGACGGGCAGGTCACCGACGGCGCCGGGGCCGTCGAGTGGGCCCGTGCCGCGGAGGCGGGGCGGGGCGGTCCCGGCGCGGCCCCGGAGGACGAGTTCACCTGGATCGAGCTCGCCCACCGCCAGGGCCGCGTCGAGCACGCCCGCATCGCGCTCATCCGCCTCCTGGACGACACCGGCCCGGACCCGGACCGGCTCCGGAGACTGAGCCGGGCGCTGGAGCGGATCGGCGACCACGCGCAGGCGGCCCGCGCCCAGTTCAACCTCCTCTCCCTCCAGGACACCGGGTGGGACCGGGCCTCGGAGGCGTACGTCCTCGCGCGTCTGGAACGTCTCAGGGGCGACCTCGCGGCTGCGGGCCGGGCGCTGGGGCGGGCGAGGGCGGCGGTCGGCGCCGACGGCACCGCGCCCGACGGGACCGTCGAGCAGTGGCACCGCCGGGGGCTCGGCCGGCTGGTCACGGAGCAGCACCTGGAGCTGACGCTCGCGGCCGTCGAGGCGGGCGACACGGAACTCGCGCGCACGACGGCGGCACACGCCCGGCTCCTGCTGGACACGATCGCCGCGGAGTCGGCGAAAAAGCTCAGCGAACTGTCCACCCGGGCGAAATGGGCGGTGGCGGCCCTGCGCCCGCACGACGGCTGACGGCATCGCGCGCCACGCGGTGGCCGACGGCGCGGCTCCTGCACGGCGACGGACCCCGGACACACGGCGGGGCCGGCCGGTGGTTCCACCGGCCGGCCCCGCGTTCGTGCCGTGCCCTCAGTCCTCGTGCCCGAGTTGGAGGTCCCGTTCGGTGCGCCCGCCGCCCGCCACCTGGAGGACGGTGGCCACCGGCGGATATCCGGCGGCGATCACGGTGTACTCGCCGGTGGACAGGTCCACGAACCGGAACGCGCCGTCGGGCCCGGTGGTGAGGGTGTCGACCACGTTGCCCGCCGCGTCCAGGAGCGTGACCCGGGCGTCCTCGACGGGCCGGCCGCCGCTCGCCCGCACGATGCCGCGGAGCACCGCGCCGCCGGCGAGCTCGATGTCCTGCCGGGTCTCCCGGGCCGCCTGCACGCTCACCGGCAGCGCGGCGGGCCGGAAGGCGGGGGCGCTGGCGGCGAGGGTGTACTCGCCGGCCACCAGCTCCGTGATGACGTAGCCGCCCTCGCGTCCGCTGCGGGTGGAGGCGACCACCTCGCCGCGCACGTCGGTGAGGGTGACGGCGGCGTCGCGCACCGGGATGCCGTCGGCGGTGAGGACTGCCCCGGCCAGGCGCCCCGCCCCGCCGAGCACCACGTCGAGTTCCACCGGCCGTTCGCCCGCGGTGACGCTGACGGCCTGCGGCTGGTGTCCGCCGGCCGCGGCGATGAGGACGTACGAGCCGGCGCCGGGCACGCTCAGCGCGTACCGCCCGTCGTCGCCGCTCGCGCCCCGGCCGACCTGCTGTCCCTGGACGTCGATGAGGGTGAGGGCGGCGCGCGGGACCTTTGTGCCGTCGGGGTGCTGGACGCTGCCGCACACCGGCACGCCCGACAGGTACACGGGCGGCGTGGCGGTGGCCCGGGCGGCCGGGACGGTCACGGTCACGGACCCGATGGCGGCCCGGGGGTCGGTCTCGGTGGTGGTCTCGACGGCGCTTTCGGGGCTGTGGTGGGACACCAGCGGTTTCTCCTTGAGGAAGAAGGCGAGGAACAGGCCGAGTGCGAGCACCGGCACGAGGTAGAGGAAGATCCGTGGCATCGCGTCGGCGTACGCCTGGATGTAGCCGTCCCGCAGCGCGGGTTCCATCGAGTGGACCAGCTGCGGGGTGATCGACTCGGGGTCGGGCAGGTCGGCGCCGGCCGGCAGGCGCACGGCGAGCGCGTCCGCGAGGCGGCCCGCGAAGAGCGTCCCGAAGACGGCGGCGCCGACGCTTCCGCCGATCTGCCGGAAGTAGTTGTTGGCGCTGGTCGCGGTGCCGAGGTCGGCGGGGGCGACGGAGTTCTGCACGGCGAGCACGAGCACCGGCATGACCAGTCCGATCCCGATGCCGAGCACGGCCTGCGCGATGCCGTGCTCCAGGCCCGAGGTGTCGGTCCCCAGCCGGGAGAGCAGCCACATCCCGACCGTCGAGACCGCGCTGCCGACGATCGGGTGGGCGCGGTAGCGGCCGGTGCGCGAGATCATCTGGCCGGAGACGACGGACGCGACGACGATGCCGCCCATCATCGGGAGCATCAGCAGTCCGGACTCGGTGGCCGTGGCCCCGTCGACCATCTGGAGGAAGGTCGGCAGATAGCTGGCGGCGCCGAACAGCGCGACCCCGACGACCGCGCCGACCAGCGCGGTGACGTTGAAGATCGAGTCGCGGAACAGCCGCAGCGGGATGACCGGTTCGACGGCCCGGTGCTCGACGAGCAGGAAGAGCAGGGTCGTTGCGACGGCTCCGGCGCCGAGCCCCAGGATGGTGCCCGATCCCCACGCGTACTCCGTGCCGCCCCAACTGGTCAGGAGCACCAGGCAGGTGGAGGCGGCGGCGAGCAGCAGCGAGCCGAGGACGTCGAGGCGGGGCCGGACGGCGGGCCGGGGAAGTTTCAGCACGACGGTGATGACGGCGAGGGTGACCAGGCCGAACGGGACGTTGATGTAGAAGCACCAGCGCCAGGAGGCGTGGTCGGTGAAGAAGCCGCCGAGCAGCGGGCCCGCCACGGAGGCGAGGCCGAACGCCGCGCCGATGAGGCCCATGAACCGGCCGCGTTCCCGGGGCGGGACGACGTCCGCGATGATCGCCTGGACGCCGATCATCAGACCGCCGCCGCCGATGCCCTGGACGGCGCGGAAGGCGATCAGTTCGTCCATGGTGCGCGACCAGCCGGCCAGTGCGGAGCCGATGACGAAGACCACGATCGCGAACTGGAAGACGCCCTTGCGGCCGAAGAGGTCGCCGAGCTTGCCGTAGAGGGGCAGTCCGATGGTGGAGGCGAGCAGGTAGGCGGTGACGGCCCAGGACATCTTCTCCAGGCCGTGCAGTTCACCGACGATCTTCGGCAGCGCGGTGGCGACGATCATCTGGTCGAGCGCCGCGAGCAGCAGCGTGAGCATCAGCCCGAGGAAGACGAGCCGGATGCGGCGGGGGCTGATCTCCGGTGCGGCGGGCGGGGCGGGGGCGCTCCCCTTCCCGGTGCCGTTCCCCTCCGTCGCGGTGCGCGGCGGTGGAGGGGCGGAGGGTGGTGCGGTCGCCGTGCCGGCGGTCCCCGTACCGTCCGGCTCCTCCTCCAGCAGAGTGATCCCACCCACCACGTGCCGCTCCCCTCGTCGCGTCTGCGCCGCCCTTTTCTCGCATCGCGCGAGAAGCGAGGGCAAACGCGACGGGGGGAGCCGACGGCGCACTCAGGGGGTTTAACCCCCGGTGGGAGCCACTACGGCGTACGACCGGCGCGGTGGGAAAACCACTCGATACGGTGAGGCCGGTCAACGTCGTACCGGGTTACTTCTTCTCCACCTCGGCGGCGAGGTTCTGGAGCAGTTCGTCGTAGATCCGCCCGAGCCCCTTGGGGGCGAAGGTCTTCTCGAAGAATCCGCCGATGCCGCCGGCGCCGGTCCACACGGTCGAGACGACCGCCTTCGACTTCCCCTCGCCGGCCGGGGTGACCGTCCAGGTGGTGACCATCGAGGAGTTGCGGTCCTTCTCGACGAGCTGACCATCCGTGGGCTCGGTGACCTCCAGCAGGCAGTCGCGCACCCGCTTGCTGGTGGCCTGGAGCTTCCAGTGGACGAGGGTGCCCTCGCCGTCGCCGCCCTCGCGCACCTCGTACTCGCTGAACTGTCCGGGCAGCACCTTGCCCCGGACCTGCTCGTAGTCGGCCAGGGCGTCGAACACCGTCTCCGCGTCCGCCGCGATGACTCGTTCCGTGGTGGCCTCGACCTGCGCCATGCCTGTTCCTCCAGCACTCGGTTGTTCGGGGGCGTGATGAGCCAACCACCTTCGGCACGCCGCTCAAAATCCGGCCCGGGACGAAGGGGAGAAAACGATCATGGGAACAAGTGTTCTATTCTCTGCCCAGTACTACCGAGGAGGCGTCCATGCGCTGGGACAGTCCGGCCGAGCGGCCCGGGACGGCCGGGAACGGCGCGCTCTTCGCCGCGGACGCGGTGACCACGCGCACCTTCGACGCCCCCGGGCTCCGGGGCGTCACCTTCCACGAGGTCCGGACCCGTTCGGTCGTGGACCGGGTGCCGGGCGCGTCGCGGATGCCGTTCGAATGGACCGTCAATCCGTACCGGGGCTGCTCGCACGCCTGTGTCTACTGCTTCGCGCGCAAGGCCCACAGCCGTCTCGACCTCGACACCGGCCTCGGCTTCGACTCGCAGATCGTCGTCAAGGTCAACGCCCCGGAGCTGCTGCGCGACCACCTCTCCTCCGGCCGCTGGCACGGGGCGCACATCGCGATGGGCACGAACGTCGACTGCTACCAGCCCGCGGAGGGCCGGTACCGGTTGATGCCCGGCATCCTCGCGGCCCTGCGCGACCATGCGAACCCGTTCTCCATCCTGACCAAGGGAACGCTGATCCTGCGCGATCTGGAGCTGCTGCGGCAGGCGTCCGAGGTCACCGACGTCGGCGTCTGCGTCTCGGTCGGCTTCGTCGACGACGGGCTGTGGCGCGCCCTGGAGCCCGGCACGCCGTCCCCCCTGCACCGTCTGGACGCCGTCCGCGCCCTGAGCCGGGCCGGCATCGGCTGCGACGTGCTGATGGCGCCTGTCGTCCCGTTCCTCGGCGACCATCCGGACCAGCTGCGGGCCACGGTACGGGCGATCGCCGCCGCCGGGGCGACCTCGGTGACGCCGCTCGTCCTGCATCTGCGGCCCGGCGCGCGGGAGTGGTACATGCGCCGGCTCGCCCAGCACCACCCGCACCTGGTGCGGCGGTACGAGCGGCTGTACGCCGAGGGCCCCTACGCGCCCAGGTGGTACCAGCGGCGCGTCACCCGCCACGTCCACGAGCTGGCGGCCGAGTTCGGCATCGGCCCCTCGTACCGGGGCACGGACCGGGGGCTGCCCCTGCGGAGGGACCGGCGCCCGCCGCTCGACGCCCCCGTCCCGCCCGCCCCGCTCTGAACCCGCCCCGGTCCGCCGGGACCACCGCCCGGCACGATGGGGCCCGAGCGGGCAAACGGGTCAACTCTCGGCCCGAACGGTCCTTCCGGGCACGAATGCGGGGAGCATGCGGCGGGGGCTGCGCCCCGCGCAGTCGTGTTTTCCCCGTCACGGGAGGCCATATGACGAAACGTCCAGGAATTCTGCTCGCCGTCGGTGCGACCGTCGCCGGTCTGGTGACCGCGGCACCGGCCGCGGCGACCGCCGGCACCGCGGCCCCGCCCGGCGCCGCCGGGCTCACGTGGACCGACTGCGGCACCGAGTCGTATCCGCGGTTGCAGTGCTCATCGGTCAGCACTCCGCTCGACCATGACGATCCGTCGGGCCGGCGGATCACCCTCGCCCTGTCCCGGATCCCGCACACCGCGAAGACCTTCCAGGGTCCGCTGCTCGTCAATCCGGGCGGCCCCGGGGGCAGCGGCCTGTCGATGGCCGGTTTCGTGGCGTCCTCGCTGCCGGAGTCGCTCGCCGCGCAGTACGACGTGATCGGGTTCGACCCGCGCGGCGTCGGCAGGAGCAGGCCGGCCCTGGACTGCGTACCGAAGTACTTCGATCCGGTGCGGCCGGTCTCGACGCCGGACGCGCCCGGGATCGAGCGGGCCAACCGGAACCGGGCCCGCGCCTTCGCCGAGGCGTGCGGACGCAAGTACCCCGATCTGCTGCCGTACATGGACACCGTCAGCGCCGCCAAGGACCTCGACGTGATCCGGCGGGCCCTCGGCTCCCGGCAGCTCAACTACTTCGGCTACTCGTACGGCACCTACCTCGGCGCGGTGTACGGCAAGCTGCACCCGGACCGGGTGCGGCGCATGGTGCTCGACTCGAACGTCGACCCGGACGGCGTCTGGTACGACGACAACATCGCCCAGAACCACGCCTTCGACGCCCGCCACAAGGCGTTCGCCGCCTGGGTCGCGAAGCACGACGCCACGTACCGGCTGGGCACGGACCCGGCGGAGGTGGAGCGCGCCTGGTACGCCATGCGCGACGCCGTCCGGGCGCGGCCCGCCGGCGGGAAGGTCGGCGCGAGCGAGCTGGAGGACACCTTCCTGCCGGGCGGCTACTACAACGGGTACTGGCCCCGGCTGGCCGACGCGTTCGCCCGGTACGTGCACGACCACGACCAGGACGCGCTCGTGAAGGCGTACGAGCGGTTCGGCGCGCTCGACGCGGAGGGCGACAACGGGTACTCGGTCTACTCGGCCGTGCAGTGCCGCGACGCCCGGTGGCCCCGGCCGTGGAACACCTGGCGCAACGACAGCCGACGGGTGCACGCCAAGGCCCCCTTCTTCACCTGGAACAACACCTGGTACAACGCCCCCTGCGCCGACTGGCCGGTGGAGCCGCTCAACCCGGTGCGGGTCTCCAACCGCGCCCTGCCGCCGGTGCTGCTCTTCCAGGCGACCGACGACGCGGCCACCCCGTACGAGGGCGGGATCACCCTGCACCGCAGACTGCACGGCTCCAGCCTGGTCGTCGAGCAGGGCGGCGGGAACCACGGCATCACGCTGAGCGGCAACGACTGCCTCGACGAGCACCTCGTGGCCTACCTCGCCGACGGCACCGTGCCGCGCGGCAGGGGCAGCCGGGCCGACGCGGACGCGATCTGCGCCGCGTCCCCCGAGCCGCGCCCGCTGACCGGCGAGGCGGCGGCGAAGTCGGCGCGGCGGACGGGTTCCGGCAGCAGGGGCGCCACCCTGCACGGGCTGCTCGGCCGCCGCGGCTGACCGGTCCGCACCGCGGACCCGGGTACGGGCCGTCCCGGCGCCTGCGCCAGGATGGCCCGTATGACCGCACCGGCCACGCCCGCCCCGGAGCCCGCGACACGAGTACGGGACATGACCGTCGACGACTGCGAGGCGGTCTCGCACCTGCGGGTGCGCGGCTGGCGGGCCGCGTACGCGGGGCTGGTGCCGCAGTCGTACCTGGACGACATGGACCTCGCCGTCGCCGAGGACGTGGAGCGCCGACGCTCGTCCTTCACCGGGGGCCTCACCGTCGTGAACGTGGTGGCCGAGCGGCCGGGGCACGGCGTGATCGGCTGGGCCTGCTACGGCCCGTACCGCGAGAACGGCAGGCCGCTCGCGCGGGGCGAGCTGTACGCGCTCTACGTGACGCCCGAGCTGGTCGGGACCGGGGCGGGCCGCGCGCTGATGGCGGAGGTGCTCGACCGCGCCACCGCCGAGGGCTTCCCCGACCTGGCACTTTGGGTGCTGAGGGAGAACACCCCGGCCCGCCGCTTCTACGAGCGCGCGGGCTTTCGGCCCGACGGCGCCGAGGAGTCCTTCGAGGCGGACGGCGTGCTCGTGCCCGAGGTGCGCTACGTGCGCGCCCTCGGCGGGACCGCCGAGGGCTGAGAAGGCCGGCGCTCCCTCATGCCGCGTCCAGCCTGCCGAGCGCGTCCCGGGCGGCGGCGCCCAGCCTCGGGTGCGTCAGCGCCGCCCCCAGGAGCGGGCGGGCCCGCCCGTCCCCCAGCAGCCCGAGTCCCTCCACGCAGGCGAGCGCGACCCGCCAGTGCGGATCGCCGGGGTCCAGCAGCCGTTCCAGGGTGCTCATCAGCGCGGGCACCGATTCCGGGGCCCGCAGGGCGGTGAGCAGCCGCACCGGGTGCAGGGCGTACGCGGTGCGCAGGGAGTTGGTCGCGAGGGCGGCGGCGGCCCGGGGGGTGCGGGGGTCGCCGAGGAGCACCAGGGCGTGGGCGGCGGACACACAGCGTTCCGGATCGCGGTGGTTGAGCAGCAGGACCAGCGCCTCGAAGGCCCGCCGGTCGCCGCCGCAGCCGAGCCGGAACGCGGCGATCTCTCGGGCCCAGAGCGGGCGTTCGCGCTCCACCAGGACGCGGGCCAGCTCCTCCTCGTCGTCGGTGGCGAGGAGGAGCCGGCAGGCCGCCGACTCCCCCGCCGCGCCCGCCTCGTCCGCAAGCCGGTCCGCCAGGGACCGGAACTCCTCGTCCATGACTCTCAGCGTATCGGCGGGGACCGTGCGTATCGAGGCCCGGGACGGATATGACGTGGCCCACAGCGAAAGGGGGCTGGCGCGCTCGTTACCCGGAAGTTAATCTCATGTGAGCGGGACACACTCCCCGCCTGCTCCGGTGGCCTGGTGACGCAGCCACCCGGAGTGCTTGTCGGTTCGGCAGCTTTGCGAGACGCGACTTTGGGACAGAGTCCGTCGCCCCTTCCGGGTCCGGGTACGCCCACGGCGCCCCGGCCCGAGTACCACGACACGCAGTTCCAGCACGTGTCGCGCCCGTTCTTCTCCGCCGGCGCGTGCCGTGCCCTCCTCACAGTCGTCACTCATTCTCTGGAGTCCCGTGATGGACACCCCGCTCAGCACCATTGCCGTCGTCGGTCTCGGCACCATGGGCACCGGCATCGCCGAGGTCCTGGCCCGCGCCGGCCACGAGGTCATCGGCATCGACATCAGCGACGAGGCCGCCGCCCGCGCCGTCGCCTCCCTGGAGTCCTCGACCGCCCGCGCCGTGGAGCGCGGACGGATCACCGAGGAGGAACGGGGCGACGTGCTCGCCCGGTTCCGCACCTTCGACGGCCTCCGGGCCGCCGCGGAGGCGGAGCTGGTCATCGAGGTCGTTCCCGAGTCGTACGAGATCAAGCAGCAGGTCTTCCGGGAGCTCGACGGGATCGTCTCCCCCACCGCGATCCTGGCCACCGGCACCAACGCCCTCTCGGTGACCCGGCTGGCCGCCGAGTCGCTGCGCCCCGAGCGCGTGCTCGGTCTGCACTTCTTCAACCCGGCGCCCGCGATGAAGCTGGTCGAGGTGGTCTCCTCGGTGCTGACGGCGCCGCCGGCCGTCGAGGTGGTCACCGCGCTCGCCCGCAGCCTGGGCAAGGAGCCGGTGGCGGTCGGCGACCGGCCCGGCTTCGTCGCCGACGGGCTGCTGTTCGGCTACCTCAACCAGGCCGCCGCGATGTACGAGGCCAACTACGCCTCCCGCGAGGACATCGACGCGGCGATGCGGCTCGGCTGCGGCCTGCCGATGGGTCCGCTCGCCCTGCTCGACCTGATCGGGATCGACACCGCCCGCACCGTCCTGGAGGCGATGTACGCCGAGTCGCGCGACCGGCTGCACGCCCCGGCGCCGGTGCTCAGGCAGCTGAGCGACGCGGGGCTGACCGGCCGCAAGGCGGGCCGCGGCTTCTACACGTACGAGTCGCCCGGCAGCCAGACCGTGGTGCCGGACGCGCCGACCCCGCGGGAGGGCGCCGCCGCGACGGCCGGGCGCACGGTGCGCTCGGTGGGGGTCGCCGGTTCCGGGACGATGGCCTCGGGGATCGCCGAGGTGTTCGCCAAGGCCGGTTACGACGTGGTCCTGGCCGCGCGCGGCCAGGAGAAGGCGGACGCGGCGAAGGCCCGGATCGCCAAGTCGCTGGAGCGTTCCGTCGCCAAGGGGCGGCTGACGGCCGGGGCGCGGGACGAGGCGCTCGGCCGGATCGCCGCGGCCGGGTCGCTGGACGCCTTCGCCGACGTCGACCTCGCGGTGGAGGCCGTCGCCGAGGACCTGGCGGTCAAGCAGCAGCTGTTCCGGACCATGGACAAGGTGTGCAGGCCGGGGGCGGTCCTGGCCACCACCACCTCGTCGCTGCCGGTCGTGGCCATCGCCCGGGCCACCTCGCGGCCGCAGGACGTGATCGGGATGCACTTCTTCAACCCGGCGCCCGCGATGAAGCTGGTCGAGGTGGTCCGTACGGTGCTCACCGCCGACGACGTCCACGCCACCGTCCGCGAGGTCTGCGTCGAGGTCCGCAAGCACCCGGTGGACTGCGGCGACCGGGCCGGTTTCATCGTCAACGCGCTGCTGTTCCCGTACCTCAACAACGCGATCAAGATGGTCGAGGAGCACTACGCGAGCCTCGACGACATCGACGCCGCGATGAAGCTGGGCGGCGGCTACCCGATGGGCCCGTTCGAGCTGCTGGACGTGGTCGGCCTCGACGTCTCGCTGGCCATCGAGAAGGTGCTGCACAACGAGTTCCGCGACCCGGGCCTGGCCCCGGCGCCGCTGCTCGAACACCTGGTGGCCGCCGGCTGCCTCGGCCGCAAGACGGGGCGCGGCTTCCGCGAACATGCCCGCCGCTGAGCGGGGATCCGGGTGGGGAGGGCTGCTCGATCCCTCGGGCGGTCCTCCCCCACGGGCACACTCCCCGGGCCCGATGCAGTACGTTCACACCATGTCCCAGCCCGCCCGGTCCTCCCGTGCCTCCGCCGCGTCCGACGCCCAGGAAAGTGCCGCAGGCACTCGCGCCGCCGCCCAACGGCTCAAAATGCGGCGTGAATTGGCCGCCGCGGCCATGGAACTCTTCGCCACGAAGGGCTACGAGGCGACGACGGTCGACGAGATCGCCGGCGCCGCGGGAGTCGCCCGGCGCACCTTCTTCCGGCACTTCCGCTCCAAGGAAGAGGCGATCTTCCCGGACCACGACGACACCCTCGTCAGGGCCGAGGCCGTCCTCAACGCCGCACCGGCGCACGAGCACCCCCTCGACACCGTCTGCCGCGGCATCAAGGAAGTCATGAAGATGTACGCGGCGAAGCCCGCGGTCTCCGTGGCCCGCTACAAGCTGACCCGCGAGGTCCCCACCCTGCGCGAGGCCGAGATCGCCTCGGTGGCCCGCTACGAGCGGCTCTTCACGCGTTATCTGCTGGGCCATTTCGACGAGCGCGACCACCAGGTCGGCAACGACGACCCGTTGCTGGCGGAGGTCGCGGCGTCCGCCGTCGTCACCGCGCACAACCACGTGCTGCGCCGCTGGCTGCGGGCGGGCGGCGAGGGCGACGTGGAGGCCCAGCTCGACCACGCCTTCGCGATCGTCCGCGACACCTTCGGCACCGGCATCGGCGCGGGCCGGATCGCCGGCACCGAACCGGCGAAGCAGCCGGCCGCCTCGGTGACGTCCCACGACGAGGTGCTGGTCGCGGTGGCCCGCACCGACGCCCCGCTGGACGAAGTGATGCGCACCATCCAGCAGGCGCTCCGGGACCGCTGAGGTCCCGCGGACGGCCCGCGGACGGGGGCGTGCCCGGGGCCGGGCACGCCCCCGTCCGTCGTCATCGCGCCGAAACCCTGTTGCCGCACCCCCGTGCCGGTGCTGTGGTGGGCGGATGACTCATGATCGCGAGACACTGCTGGCCCTGTTCGACCGGGAGATGCGCGAGCACGCCCGCCCCGACGGTCCCGGCGTCGAGGTGGAGCGCACCGGCGACGTCGTGCGCCAGGTCGGCGGCGCCGAGGACTGGAACGGGATCGTCTGGTCGTCCCCGGGGCTGGACCCCGCCCGGACGGACGAGGTGATCGCGGCCCAGGTGGCGCGCTACGCGGAGCTCGGGTGCGACGGGTTCGAGTGGAAGCTGTACGCGCACGACCGGCCGGCCGAACTGGCGCGGCGCCTCCTGGCGGCCGGCTTCGAGGCGGAGGAGCCGGAGACCCTGCTGGTCGCCCCGGTGGCGGAGCTGTCGACGGCGGTGGAGCCGCCCGAGGGCATCCGGTTGCGCACCGTGCGCGACGTGGCCGACGCGGAGCTGCTGGTCCGCACCCACGAGCGGGCCTTCGGGGAGGAGCTGCCGCACCTGCGCCACCAGGTGCTGAGCCGGCTCGAACAGGATCCGGAGCACTTCGTCGGGGTGCTCGCCATGGCGGGCGACGAGGCGGTGAGCTCGGCCCGGATGGAGCTGTACCCGGGCACGGGCTTCGCGGGGCTCTGGGGCGGCGGCACGGTCGGGGAATGGCGCGGGCGGGGCGTCTACCGGGCCCTGGTCGCGCTCCGAGCCCGGATCGCGGCGGAGCGGGGGTACCAGCACCTCCAGGTCGACGCCTCCGACATGAGCGCCCCGATCCTCCGGCGGCTCGGGTTCGTGGCCCTGAGCATCACGACGCCCTACGTGTACCGGTCGCGCTGATCGATCATTCGCGGTCCTTTACGGGGCATACCTCGGCGAAACACCCCGCACAACGCTCATCGGTGCCCGGCGGGTGACAAGTGAGAGAAATTGTTGGCACGCAGTGCCTTGCCAGGTGTCACGGAGTGCCATACGTTGAAGGTGTCCGGGCGGCCGGCGTGCTGGGATCTCACGCACGTCGGCTGTCCCCGCAAGCGATGTGCCTGCGCGCCCGGACGCCTGCGTCACAGGCGAACCCCTTCCGCTCCACAGAGCACGCCGAAGCTTTGACAGCCGAACCGACGGCAACACCTCCACACCACACTGCTCGCCATTGCTCGCAGGGACTGCTCACGCGTTCCCGAGCGCCCCCATCCGCCGGAGGCACACCGTGAAGGAAATCCTGGACGCGATCCAATCGCAGACGGAATCGGGAAGCGGCTCCGCCGCGGTCACCACCGCGGACTTCGCGGCCCTGCCCATCCCCGAGTCGTACCGCGCGGTGACCGTGCACAAGGACGAGACCGAGATGTTCCACGGCCTCGCCACCCGCGACAAGGACCCCCGCAAGTCCTTGCACCTCGACGAGGTCCCGGTGCCCGAACTCGGGCCCGGCGAGGCCCTGGTCGCCGTCATGGCGAGCTCGGTGAACTACAACTCCGTCTGGACCTCGATCTTCGAGCCGCTCTCCACCTTCGGGTTCCTGGAGCGCTACGGAAGGCTCAGCGAGCTCACCAGGCGCCACGACCTGCCGTACCACGTCATCGGTTCCGACCTGGCGGGCGTCGTCCTGCGCACCGGTCCCGGCGTCAACGCCTGGAACCCCGGTGACGAGGTCGTCGCGCACTGCCTGTCGGTGGAGCTGGAGTCCTCCGACGGCCACAACGACACGATGCTCGACCCGGAGCAGCGCATCTGGGGCTTCGAGACCAACTTCGGCGGCCTCGCCGAGATCGCGCTCGTCAAGTCCAACCAGCTGATGCCCAAGCCGAAGCACCTCAGCTGGGAGGAGGCGGCGGCCCCGGGCCTGGTCAACTCCACCGCGTACCGCCAGCTCGTCTCCCGCAACGGCGCCGGCATGAAGCAGGGCGACAACGTGCTGATCTGGGGCGCCAGCGGCGGACTCGGTTCGTACGCGACCCAGTTCGCCCTGGCCGGCGGCGCCAACCCGATCTGTGTCGTCTCCTCGCCGCAGAAGGCGGAGATCTGCCGGAGCATGGGCGCCGAGGCGATCATCGACCGCAACGCCGAGGGCTACAAGTTCTGGAAGGACGAGCACACCCAGGACCCGCGCGAGTGGAAGCGCTTCGGCAAGCGCATCCGCGAACTGACCGGCGGCGAGGACGTGGACATCGTCTTCGAGCACCCCGGCCGCGAGACCTTCGGCGCCTCCGTCTACGTCACCCGCAAGGGCGGCACCATCGTCACCTGCGCCTCCACCTCCGGCTACAACCACGAGTACGACAACCGCTACCTGTGGATGTCGCTGAAGAGGATCGTCGGCTCGCACTTCGCCAACTACCGCGAGGCGTGGGAGGCCAACCGCCTGGTCGCCAAGGGCAAGATCCACCCGACCCTGTCGAAGGTCTACTCCCTGGAGGAGACCGGCCAGGCCGCGTACGACGTCCACCGCAACCTCCACCAGGGCAAGGTCGGCGTGCTGGCCCTGGCCCCGCGCGAGGGGCTCGGCGTCCGGGACGAGGAGATGCGCGAGAAGCACATCGACGCCATCAACCGATTCAGGAACGTCTGACATGAGCGGCCGTCAGAAGGACCGCCCGTGGCTCATGCGGACGTACGCCGGTCACTCGACCGCCGAGGCGTCCAACGAGCTCTACCGGCGCAACCTCGCCAAGGGCCAGACCGGCCTGTCGGTCGCCTTCGACCTGCCGACGCAGACCGGCTACGACCCCGACCACATCCTCGCCCGCGGCGAGGTCGGCCGGGTCGGCGTGCCGGTGTCGCACCTCGGTGACATGCGCCGGCTGTTCCAGGACATCCCGCTGGAACAGATGAACACCTCGATGACGATCAACGCCACCGCGATGTGGCTGCTGGCGCTCTACCAGGTGGTCGCGGAGGAGCAGGGCGCCGACATCACCCGGCTCCAGGGGACGACGCAGAACGACATCGTCAAGGAGTACCTCTCGCGCGGGACGCACGTCTTCCCGCCGGGCCCCTCCCTGCGGCTGACCACCGACATGATCACGTACACGGTCCGGCACATCCCGAAGTGGAACCCGATCAACATCTGCAGCTACCACCTGCAGGAGGCGGGCGCCACCCCGGTCCAGGAGATCGCGTACGCCATGTCGACGGCCATCGCGGTCCTGGACGCCGTGCGCGACTCCGGCCAGGTGCCCGAGGAGAAGTTCGGCGACGTGGTCGCGCGGATCTCCTTCTTCGTGAACGCGGGCGTCCGGTTCATCGAGGAGATGTGCAAGATGCGGGCCTTCGGCCGCATCTGGGACCGGATCACCAGCGACCGGTACGGCATCACCGACCCCAAGCAGCGCCGCTTCCGCTACGGCGTCCAGGTCAACTCGCTCGGCCTGACCGAGGCGCAGCCGGAGAACAACGTCCAGCGCATCGTCCTGGAGATGCTGGCCGTCACGCTCTCCAAGGACGCCCGCGCCCGCGCCGTGCAGCTGCCGGCCTGGAACGAGGCGCTGGGGCTCCCCCGGCCCTGGGACCAGCAGTGGTCGCTGCGCATCCAGCAGGTCCTCGCGCACGAGAGCGACCTGCTGGAGTACGAGGACATCTTCGCCGGGTCGCACGTCATCGAGGCCAAGGTCGACGAGCTGGTCGCCGAGTCGCTCGCCGAGATCGACCGGATCCAGGAGATGGGCGGCGCCATGGCGGCCGTCGAGTCCGGCTACCTGAAGTCCGAGCTGGTCTCCTCGCACGCCGCCCGCCGGGCCCGGATCGAGGGCGGCGAGGAGAAGATCGTCGGCGTCAACATCCACGACACGACGGAGCCGAACCCGCTCACCGCCGACCTCGACGGGGCGATCATGACGGTCGACCCCGCCAACGAGGCCGGGGTCGTGGCGGCCCTGCACCGGTGGCGCGACGACCGGGACGAGGCCCGCGCCGGTGACGCCCTGGCCGCCCTGAAGAAGGCCGCCGCGGGCACCGGGAACCTCATGGAGGCGACCCTGGAGTGCGCCCGCGCGGGCGTCACCACCGGCGAGTGGTCCTGGGCGCTGCGGGACGTCTTCGGCGAGTTCCGGGCCCCGACGGGCGTCTCGTCCGCCCCGGTCGCGGTGACCGCCGAGGCCGGCACGCCGCTCGCCCTGGTCCGCGAGAAGGTCGCCGGGACCGCGGCCGACCTGGGCGCCGGACGGCTGCGGCTGCTGGTCGGCAAGCCGGGCCTGGACGGGCACTCCAACGGCGCCGAGCAGATCGCCGTACGGGCCCGTGACGCCGGCTTCGAAGTCGTCTACCAGGGGATCCGGCTGACCCCCGAACAGATCGTCTCGGCCGCGCTCGCCGAGGACGTGCACTGCGTCGGCCTGTCGATCCTGTCCGGCTCGCACGCCGAGCTCGTGCCCGACGTGCTCACCAGGCTGCGCGAGGCGGGCGCCGCCGACATCCCGGTGATCGCGGGCGGGATCATTCCGCCCGCCGACGCCGCGGCCCTGGTCGGGGCCGGTGTCGCCGCCGTATTCACCCCGAAGGATTTCGGTATCACGGAGATCATCGGCCGTATCGTCGACGAGATCCGGAAAGCGAACAAGCTCGACCCTCTGGAGGTCCCCGCATGACTGCCGTCAATCGTCTGCGTCCGCGCCGCTCGTGCCTGGCCGTGCCCGGCTCGAACCCGCGGTTCCTGGAGAAGGCCCAGGGCCTCCCCGCCGACCAGGTCTTCCTCGACCTGGAGGACGCCTGTGCGCCGCTCGCCAAGGAGGGTGCCCGGCACACCATCGTCGACGCGCTGAACAACGGCGACTGGACGGGCAAGACCCGGGTCGTGCGGGTCAACGACTGGACCACCCACTGGACCTACCGCGACGTCATCACGGTCGTCGAGGGCGCCGGCCAGAACCTCGACTGCATCATGCTGCCCAAGGTCCAGGACGCCCAGCAGGTCGTCGCCCTCGACCTGCTGCTGACCCAGATCGAGAAGACGATGGGCTTCGAGGTCGGCCGGATCGGCATCGAGGCGCAGATCGAGAACGCCAAGGGCCTGGTGAACATCGACGACATCGCCGCCGCCTCGCCCCGTCTGGAGACGCTGATCTTCGGCCCGGCCGACTTCATGGCGTCGATCAACATGAAGACCCTGGTCGTCGGTCAGCAGCCGCCCGGCTACCCGGCGGACGCCTACCACTACATCCTGATGCGCATCCTGATGGCGGCCCGCACGCACGACCTCCAGGCGATCGACGGCCCCTTCCTCCAGATCCGCGACGTGGACGCGTACCGCGAGGTCGCGGGGCGTGCGGCGGCGCTGGGCTTCGACGGCAAGTGGGTGCTGCACCCCGGTCAGGTCGAGGCGGCCAACGAGGTGTTCTCGCCCTCGCAGGAGGACTACGACCACGCCGAGCTGATCCTCGACGCGTACGAGTGGTGCACCTCGGAGGAGGGCGGCAAGAAGGGTTCGGCGATGCTCGGCGACGAGATGATCGACGAGGCCAGCCGCAAGATGGCCCTCGTCATCGCGGGCAAGGGCCGCGCCGCCGGCATGCAGCGCACCTCCAAGTTCGAAGCCCCGGAGGCCTGATCATGCAGTTCGGACGCACGTACGAGGAGTTCGAGGTCGGTGCGGTCTACAAGCACTGGCCCGGGAAGACGGTCACGGAGTACGACGACCACCTCTTCTGTCTGCTGACCATGAATCATCACCCGCTGCACATGGACAGCAACTACGCGGAGCGGACGACCGACTTCGGGAAGAACGTCGTCGTCGGCAACTACATCTACTCGCTGCTGCTCGGCATGTCCGTGCCGGACGTCTCCGGAAAGGCCATCGCCAATCTGGAGATCGAGTCGCTGAAGCACGTCGCGCCGACCTTCCACGGCGACACGATCTACGGCGAGACGACCGTTCTCGACAAGACGCCGTCGAGGTCGAAGAGCGACCGCGGAATCGTTTACGTGGAAACCAAGGGGTACAAGCAGGACGGCACGCTCGTCTGCGTGTTCCGCCGCAAGGTGATGGTCCCCACCGAGACGTACATCAAGGAGCGCGGCGGGGAGCAGCCCGGCCGTCCCGAGCTGAACCAGCCTTCGCAGAAGAACGTGGAGAAGTAGCCATGACGCGACTCGCCCAGACCGCCGGCCTCAACGACGTCCAGCGGGAAATCCTCTCCACGGTCCGGGATTTCGTCGACAAGGAGATCATCCCGGTCGCGACCCAACTGGAGCACCGTGACGAGTACCCCACCGAGATCGTGGAGGGCCTCAAGGAACTCGGCCTGTTCGGGCTGATGATCCCCGAGGAGTACGGCGGCCTGGGTGAGTCGCTTCTCACATACGCGCTGTGCGTGGAGGAGATCGCCCGCGGCTGGATGAGCGTCTCGGGAATCATCAACACGCACTTCATCGTGGCGTACATGCTCAAGCAGCACGGCACCCAGGAGCAGAAGGACACCTTCCTGCCGCGAATGGCGCTGGGCGAGGTCCGGGGCGCGTTCTCGATGTCCGAGCCGGCGCTGGGCTCGGACGTCTCGGCGATCACCTCCAAGGGCGTCCGGGACGGCGAGGAGTACGTCCTGAACGGCCAGAAGATGTGGCTGACGAACGGTGGCACGTCCTCGCTCGTCGCCGTTCTGTGCCGGAGTGACGAAGGACACCCCGAGGGGACGGCCCCGCACAAGTCGATGACGACATTCCTGGTGGAGAAGGAACCCGGATTCGGCGAGGTCCGCCCCGGCCTCACCATTCCCGGCAAGATCGACAAAATGGGATACAAGGGTGTCGACACGACCGAACTCATCATGGACGGGCTGCGCATTCCGGCCAATCGGGTGCTGGGCGGCACCACCGGTCGAGGGTTTTACCAAATGATGGACGGCGTCGAGGTCGGCCGGGTGAATGTGGCGGCGCGTGGCTGCGGTGTCGCGCAGCGTGCGTTCGAACTCGGCGTTTCCTACGCACAACAGCGCCAGACCTTCGGAAAGCCGATCGCCCAGCACCAGGCCATCCAGTTCAAGCTGGCCGAAATGGCCACCAAGGTCGAGGCCGCCCATGCAATGATGGTGAACGCGGCCCGCAAAAAGGACTCCGGGGAACGAAACGACCTGGAGGCAGGGATGGCGAAGTACCTCGCCTCCGAATACTGCAAGGAAGTCGTCGAGGACGCCTTCCGTATCCACGGCGGCTACGGCTTCTCAAAGGAGTACGAGATCGAGCGCCTCTACCGGGAGGCCCCGATGCTGCTCATCGGCGAAGGTACCGCCGAGATCCAGAAAATGATCATTGGGCGCCGACTCCTCGAGGAGTACCGGTTCCAGGGGTGATTGTCCCTTTCAAGGTGATTTAGCCGCGAAGAAGATCACACCCTGTCATCCTCGGTCAGTGCCTTCCAGCCGTCCGACTCGGCTGCTGGCTTGCCCAGTTGCGGCTCGCAACCGATAACATCGCCGGAAAAGCCGCCGTCCCCCGTTGCCAGCGCGGCATCATCCGCTACGAAGGTCATCCATGCCCGACAGCCAAACCTCTGCACCACGCGGCGGGGTCCGCCTTGCACGCGGAGCTTCGCCGTGGCTCCTCCCGACCGTCGCCACCGCGGCACTCAGCCTCGCCCGGGCCCGCAAGTCCGGACGCTGGGCCGCGGTGGCCGTGCCCACCACCGCGCTCGCGGCGGGCATGCTGTGGTTCTTCCGCGACCCCGAGCGCGAGATCACCCGCGGCCGAGTGATCTCACCGGCCGACGGAGTGGTGCAGAGCATCATGCCGTGGAAGGACGGGCGCACCCGCGTCGCGATCTTCATGAGCCCGCTGAACGTCCACGTCAACCGCGCGCCGCTGGCCGGCACGGTGGCCTCGGTCGAGCACGTCCCCGGCGGGTTCGTTCCGGCGTTCAACAAGGAGAGCGAGAACAACGAGCGCGTTGTCTGGCACTTCGACACCGAGCTCGGTGACATCGAGATGGTGCAGATCGCCGGTGCGGTCGCCCGGCGCATCGTCCCGTACGTCCCGCAGGGTACGAAGGTGGAACAGGGCGAACGCATCGGCCTGATCCGCTTCGGCTCGCGGGTCGACATCTACCTTCCGGAAGGTGTCGATGTCGCGGTCGAGGTCGGCCAGGCCACCACCGCGGGGGTGACTCGAATTGACCGTGATTGATCCCGACACACAGGCCGGCTGGGTGCCGGAGGCGGAGTCCGAGGAGGACGCCGGCGAGGACATGCCGCTCTCTCTGCGGCTGTCGATAGCGGATACCCTCACACTCGGCAACGCCACCTGCGGATTCATGGCGGTGTACTTCACCACCACCGGAATCCTCATTCCGCACCTCACGGGCAGTGACGAGAGCGGCATGGCGCGGCACTCCGCGGCCACCGCCGTCATCCTGATGCTCCTCGCGGCGGTCTTCGACCTCTTCGACGGGCTCGTGGCCCGCAAGCTGCGCTCCTCGCCGATGGGGGCCGAGCTGGACAACCTCTCGGACCTGATCAGCTTCGGGCTCGCCCCGGCGTACTTCGTCCTCGTGTACGGCATGGTCGCGGACGACGCGCACCAGCGGGTGTCCGCGCTGGCGGCGGTCGTGGTGCTGCTGGCGGTGGTGCTCAGACTCGCCAGATTCTCCTGCGTGACCATGAAGGACGGCATGTTCCAGGGCATGCCGAGCCCCTTCGGAGCGCTCACGGTCGTCTCGATCGTGCTCCTGGAGCTGCCCTTCGTGCCGACGCTCCTCGCGATCGTCGGCGTGGCGTGGCTGATGGTCAGCCGGGTCGAGTACCCGAAGCCGCGGGGCATCCTCGCGGTGGCGATGCTCAGCTGGATCGTGGCCGCGATGGGGCTGCTCGCCGCCTGGGCGTTCGACGCCCCCGGCGGTCAGCTGCTGCTCCAGACCGGCTGCGCGCTCCAGGTGGTCCTGGGCGCGGTCATTCCGCTCTTCGCGACGGCCCGGCGGGTGAACACCTTCCGCGGCAACCGGCGCGAGGCGCGGGCGGCGCAGCTGCCGTAGCGCACACGACGGAACGGAAGGGCCCGGGTGCTCCCCAGCACCCGGGCCCTTCCGCATGCCGGGGGGGGCGGGACCGGCCGATGCGATGTGCCGGATTCGTCTGCCTCCGCGGCGATTCGCCGGGACCGGCCGGGGGCACGGGCACAGTATGTTGGGCCCATGGGAACGGGGGCTTCTTCCACGGCTGTCCGCGCCGGCTCATCCTCGGGATGGGCCGGCGCCTTCGTGTGTCCTCCCGCCCGGACCGGCCCGTCCTCCCCGCAGGCACCTGGCCGTCCGGAGCGGTGAGCAGCCGGTCGAACGGCGGTGCCGGACGTGTGCGCCGCCCCGGATCAGGCCATGACGATGAAGGATTCGGAACCCGATGACAGACAACGCCGAGATGATCGATTTCGTCCGGGCGCGACTCGCCGAGGAAGAACGGATCGCGCAGGGGGCGGGCGGCGACAGCTGGCGCTGCCCGGCCGATGTGCCCGGTGAGGTGCACGACCGGTCCGGGGGCATCGCGTTCAGCGTGCGGAATCTCGGTTTCGACCAGCACATCGCCTTCCAGGACCCGGCGCGCACGCTGCGCCGCATCGAGACGAGCCGGGTGCTCCTGAACGAGTACGCGGAGGTGGCCGACCTGGACACCGACCGCCCCGAGCACGATTTCCGGTCCGGCCGGGCGGTGGGGCTGGGATTCGCCGTCCGCCAGCTCGCCGCGGAGCACGCCGGCCATCCCGAGTACCGGGCCAGGTGGCTCCCCCGGTTCATCCAGTAGCCCCGGCCCCGGGCCGGAGGAACGCCCCGGGCGGCGCCCCGTTCCCGTACTGGCGCCGGGGCGGCCCGCTCCGTGCCCCTGCCACGGACCCCCTGCGCGTGACGGCGGGAGGTTAAGGTTTCAAAAGGGGACGGATCGGACTGCCGGGGATGCCATGCACCGACACCGCAGCGCACCGGACGACCCCGAGGAGCTCCTGCTCACCCTCGGGAGTCTGGTCGACCGGGCCCTGGAGAACATCGAGCTCCACCGGGTCAGGGCGGAACTGGGCATGGCGCTGCAGCGGCATCTGCTCCCGGCCGGGCTGCCCGAGTTCCCGGGGCTGCGGATCGGCGTCCGTTACGCGCCCTCGCAGGACGGGCTGGCCATCGGCGGCGACTTCTACGACGCGTTCCCGATGCGGGACGGGGCGACGGGGATCGTCATCGGCGACGTGCAGGGGCACGGGGTGGAGGCCGCCGCCTTCATGGGCGAGGCACGGGCCGGTCTCAGGGCGCTCGCCGACATGACGACCGACCCCGGCGAGGTGCTGGCCCGCGCCAACGAGCTGCTGATCTCGCTGGACTGCGAGCTGTTCACGACCTGCTGTCTGCTGCGTGTCGTCCCGGAACGGGGTGAGTTCTTCGTGGCCAGGGCCGGACACGTGCCGCTCGTGTGGGGCACCGACTCGGGCGACCGCGGGGTCTGTCTGGACGCCGGCGGCATGCCGCTGGGGATACTGCGCGACCAGCCGTACCCGGTGACCCGCCGGGGGCTGGCGGGGCCGGGGTATCTGGTCCTGCTGACCGACGGGGTCGTGGAGGGGCCGTCCTGTCCGATCGACGAGGGGCTCGCCGCGGTGGCGGAGCTGGTCGGCGCCGCGGACGGGGCAGACCCCGACGAGCTGGCCGCACGGGTGATCCGGGTGGCGGACCTGACCGGTCACGAGGACGACGCCGCCGTGCTCGTCGTCCGCCACGACGGCACGGCGGACACCGGCTGACGGAACGGGCCGGGGCGGGTACGGCCGGGCGGGGCGGGTACGGCGCGAGCGGCAGGAGGCGGGCCGGGCATACGCCGGGGGCGCCTCTTCGTCCGCGGCATCGGCGGAACGTCGGCGTGCCCGGCCCTGCGGGATGTCCCGGTGTGGTGTCTGATGCTGCTGTGGTGGACAGAGCGCGGCTCCGGCGGCGGGCGGTCACGGTCCTGACGGTTCTGGGGGTGGCCGCCTGTTACTGCGCGACGGCCCGTCTGGGGCTGCTCCAGCAGCTGGTGCACGGCCAGGTCACCCCGCTGTGGCCGCCGACCGGGATCGCGATGGCGGCGCTGCTCGTGTTCGGTGTGCGGATCTGGCCCGCGATCGCGCTCGGGGCGCTCGTCGTCAACGGCACCATCGACCCCTCGCCGCTGTCGGTGCTGCTCATCACCGCCGGGAACACCCTCGCCCCGCTCTGCTCGTTCCTGCTGCTGATGCACGTGGGCTTCCACAGGGACCTCGACCGGCTGCGGGACGCGCTGGCACTGGTCTTCCTCGGCGCCCTGGCCGGCACGCTGATCAGCGCGTCCGCGGGTTCCGGCGCCCTCGTCCTGTCCGGGGCGCTCCCGGCCGCCCAGTTCTGGCCGACCTGGCTGGTCTGGTGGACGGGCGACGCCATGGGCGTCATGGTCGTGACGCCGTTCCTGCTGGCCGCCCGCAGGGCCCGGTGGCCGCGCGACGTCGGCCCGGCGCGGTGGATCGAGGCGACCGCGCTGGTGGCCGCCACCCTGACCGCCACCCTCCTGGCGACCGACACGGTCCCCTCGCTGCTGTTCCTCGTGTTCCCCTTCCTTATCTGGGCAGCCTTCCGCTTCGAGCGGGCCGGCGCCGCGTGCTGCGCGCTGGGCGTGTCCACGTTCGCGATCCTGGCCGCCGGGCGGATGACCGGCCCCTTCGCCGAGCACGGCCTGGTCGCCGACATGATCGTCCTCCAGGCGTTCAACGGGGTCACCGCGCTCACCGCGCTGCTGCTCGGCGCGGCCGTCACCGAACGCAACCGCACCCACCACGAGATCCGGCGGCTCTGCGCGCGGCTCTCCGAGAAGCTGGCCCGACGGGACCCGTGAGTCACTCCATCGGTCGTGCGACGGGTGCGCGAACCGGTGAACCGGAGCAGGCTGATGGGCGACGGCACCGCGACGAGGGCAACCGGACGCCGATACCCGGGCGGACGGGCGCCGTAAGAGGTGGAGCCATGCCCCATGTGTCTGCGAATGTCCATGTGTCCCGCCCCGCCGACGAGGTCTTCTCGTTCCTCCGGGATCCGCGGAACCTGGCCGAGTGGTCGTCGAGCATCGACCGGGTGATCGACGGCCCCATCGCCGCCGAACTCGGCGACGAGTACATCTGCAAGTTCCCGGGCAGGCGACGGGCGCACCGTCTCCGGTGCACCGCGAGCGCCCCCGTCGATTACCTGGTCTTCCGGGGGGCCGGCATGTGGACCCCGCTGGGCCGGCACTCCCCGGAGCTGGAGTTCCGGCTCAGTCCGAGCCTCCGGGGCACGACGGTCACCGTTTCGGTCAGGCCCCATCTGGACGGCGGCATGATCATTCTCGCGCCGTTCGTGACGATGGCCTGGCGCCGTGACCTGCCGTCGGAGCTCCAGTGCCTGGCCGACCTGCTGGCCGGCGGGAACGGCTCCGGCCCGCGCCCCGACGAGGACGTGGACCCGGGCGCCCCCGGAGCGGAGGCCGGCGGGGACGGCACCGGGGAGGCCGTCGACGGGAGCGGCCTGGGAACCGCGCCGTCCGTCGGATGACGTGCGGGCGGTGCCCCGGGCCGGGGCGCGGGCGGGTGATCGGCACGGATGCCGCCCCGCCCGCCCCAAAGCTCCGTGAGCCGGGCGGTCCCGGCGGACCGGGCCCGTCCGGCGGGGGCGGTCACCGCGGCCGGCCGGGGCGGGCTACCGGGCCCGTGTCAGGAAGTCGTGCGCGATCGCCTCGGCGGCGCGTTCCAGCAGGGGCCCCGCCTGGGCCATCGAGACCGCCGGGTCCGGCTCCAGGTCCGCCAGGGCGTACGCGCGGCTGATGCCGGCCCCGGTCAGGGCCTCCTGCGACAGCGCCAGCCGGCCGCAGACCGCGACGACCTCGATGCCCGCGGCGCGGGCCGCGGCGGCCACTCCCGCCGGCGCCTTGCCGTGGAGGGTCTGCTCGTCGAGCGACCCCTCCCCGGTGATCACCAGGTCGGCGCGGGCCAGCGCGGGGGCGAAGCCCAGGACGTCGAGCATGACCTCGATGCCGGGGCGGAACCGGGCGCCGAGGGCGACCAGCGCCCCGTAGCCGATGCCGCCCGCCGCTCCCGCTCCGGGCAGCCTCGCGTGGTCCGGGCCGAGGACGGACGCGTAGTGGGCGAGCGCGGCGTCGAGGACCGCGATGTCGTCCTCGGTCGCGCCCTTCTGCCTGCCGTAGACCTCGGGGGCGCCCTTCGGCCCCGTCAGCGGGTTGTCGACGTCGCTGGCGAGGATCAGGTCCACACCGGCCAGTCGCGGATCGAGTCCGGACAGGTCCGCCTCGGCCAGTGCGGCGAGGCCGCCGCCACCGGGGCCGACGGGTTTGCCGTCCGCGTCCAGGAAACGGGCGCCGAGCGCGGCCAGCATGCCCGCGCCGCCGTCCGTGGTCGCGCTGCCGCCGACCCCGAACACGATGGTCCGGGCCCCCGCGTCGAGCGCGGCGGCCAGCAGCTCGCCGGAACCGTACGTCGTGGCCGTGAGCGGGGCGAACACCCCCGCGGGCAGGTGCTGGAGCCCCGACGCCTCGGCCATCTCCACCACCGCCGTGGTGTCGCGCAGCGCGTACGCCGCGGTCACCGGGCCGCCGAGGGGGCCGGTCACCCGGGCCTCGCGGCGCTCGAATCCGGCGGCCACCGCCGCCGCCACCGTGCCGTCGCCGCCGTCGGCCACGGGCAGGGTCTCGACCCGTGCCCCGGGGGCGACCCGCCGCAGCCCGGCCGTCACCCGCTCCGCGACCTGCACGGCCGTGAGCGAGCCCTTGAACTTGTCCGCCGCGACGAGCACACGTGCGGTCTCCATCACTGCTCCGTCCGCCACCTTGCATCCCTTGCTCTCGAACAGGCAGTCGCGCCGCCCCGACCCTATCCGCAGCGGATACCCGCTGCCCAGAGCCGCCGGGCCGCTCCGCGCGCGGACCCCGCTACGCTGCACGCGTGACCACCACCGACTACGCCACCTACATCGCGGGGCTCCCCCGGGTACTGGCCGCCGCGGCCACGCTGTTCCAGGACGACCGGGGGCGCGTGCTGCTCGTCGAGCCGAACTACCGGGAGGGCTGGGCCCTGCCAGGCGGAACGATCGAGTCCGACGAGGGCGAGAGCCCGCGCCAGGCCGCCCGGCGCGAGACGGCCGAGGAGATCGGACTCGACGTCGAGCCGGGGCGGTTGCTCGCCGTCGACTGGTCGCGCAGTCCGCAACGGCCGCCGATCGCCGCGTACCTGTACGACGGCGGAGTGCTCGGCGAGGCCGATCTGAAGGCGATCCGGCTGCAGGAGGAGGAGCTCCTGTCCTGGAAGCTGGTGGAGCGCGACGCGCTGGACCGCCACCTCCTCGGCACCCTCGGGCCGCGGCTGTGGGCGGCGCTGGACGTCCTCGACTCCGGCGGCGGCACGGTGGAGCTGGTGGACGGCCGCCCGGTGGCCGACTGAGCAGCGAACCGCTCCACCCCCTCCTTCACCCCATTCGCCCCGTATTCCCCTCGTGTCCCGTTGTCCTGACGGCCCATCACCGGTATTCCGGACGACGGCTGCCGGACGCGTGAGTTCAGATGCCATTCGTCCGCAGTCCACGCTCGACCGGCATCATCCGGACTCCACGGATGCGGAGGGATCATGCGTACGCACACAGGACACCTCGGCGGACCGCTGGCCGCGATCGTCGCGGCCGTGTTCGCCTGCACGGCAGTTGTCACCACGGCCTCGACGGCGCTCGCGGAGCCGGTGCCGTCCCCGGCCCGCCCCGCGCACGGCGGGCTGCCGTCGTCGGTCGACGGGGGCGCCTGGCGGTCCGGCCACGTCCAGGGCATGGCCATCGACCGCCGCAAGGGCTTCATGTACTTCTCGATGACCAACCTGCTGGTGAAGACCGATCTCAGGGGCAACCCGGTCGGCTCGGTCACCGGTTTCACCGGCCACCTCGGCGATCTGGACTTCAACGAGCGGGACGGCCGGGTCTACGGCTCGCTGGAGTACAAGGAGGCGAAGTCCTTCTACATCGCGATCCTCGACGTCGACCGGATCACCCGGATGGACATGGACGCCCAGACCACGGGGGTCGTCTCGACCGTCTACCTCAAGGAGGTGGTGAAGGACTTCACCGCCGACATGAACGGCGACGGCGTCTTCGACGGCGACACGGGCAGGACGCCCGACCACCGGTACGGCTGCAGCGGCATCGACGGCGTCGCGTTCGGTCCGGCGTTCGGCGACCGGCGCGGCGAGCACGCCCGGAAGAAGCTGACGGTCGCCTACGGCGTGTACGCCAACGCCGACCGCACGGACAACGACCACCAGGTGCTGCTCCAGTACGACGTCGCCCGGTGGAAGAAGTACGAGCGCCCGCTGACCGAGTCGGCCCCGCACACCAGCGGCCCCGCCCGGGTCGACGGCAAGTTCTTCGCGTACACCGGGAACACCACGTACGGCGTGCAGAACCTGGAGTACGACGGGCACAGCGGCAACTGGCTGATGGCCGCCTACAAGGGCACCAAGCCGGGCTTCCCCAACTACTCGGTCTTCGCGCTGGACGGGGCCCGGAAGCCGGTTCGCGGTCCGATCCGCGGCCAGCAGGACCCGGAGCGCGGCCTGCTGCTCCCCCTGCTGCGGGAGGGCGCGCACGACGCGGCGAGCGGCACGTACGGGTGGCCGGCGCCGGGGCAGTACGGACAGTACGGGCTGGTCTCGCTGGACGACGGGCGGTTCTACGTCGCGCGCAGCGGCACCCTCCAGGACGGCGGGGTCACCAAGCAGACCGCCCGCGCCGAGCTGAACACCTGGACGGGCCTGACCCCGTCGCCGTTCGGTCCCGTGGCCCCCACCGCCTGACCGCGGCGCCGGACCGCCGCCCGTGACGCCCGGCACCGGGCGAAGTCGAAATCGTCTCGCGGGCGGCGCCCGGTGCTGCGTACGCTCGGGGCCATGACTCTCGTCGCGATCCTCAGCGGCGCCGGTGTCTCCACCGACTCCGGCATTCCCGACTACCGCGGCCCCAAGGGCCTCTGGCGCAAGGATCCGGAGGCCGAGAAGCTCGTCACGTACGACTTCTACATGGCCGACCCGGACATCCGCCGCCGCTCCTGGCAGATGCGCCGCGACAGTGCGGCCTGGAACGCCGAGCCGAACGCGGCCCACCGCGCGGTCGTGGAGCTGGAGCGGTCCGGCACGCCGGTGCGGGTGATCACGCAGAACGTGGACGGTCTGCACCAGCTCGCCGGGCTCCCCGCCCGCAAGGTCCTGGAACTGCACGGGACCGCGCGCGAGGTGGTCTGCACCTGCTGCCACACCCGCTCCTCCATGGCCGACGCGCTGGCCCGGGTCGAGGAGGGCGATCCCGATCCGTCGTGCGAGGTCTGCGGCGGCATCCTGAAGTCGGCGACGGTCATGTTCGGCGAGCGGCTCGATCCGATGGTGCTGGGGCAGGCCATGGCGGTCGCCAAGGGGTGCGAGGTGTTCGTCGCGGTCGGTACGACGCTCCAGGTGCAGCCCGCCGCGTCGCTGGCCGGGATCGCGGTGGACCACGGCGCCCGGCTGATCGTGGTGAACGCGGAGCCGACGCCGTACGACGAACTGGCCGAGGAGGTCGTGCGCGAGCCCATCGGCACGGCCCTTCCCGCGCTGCTGAGGCGGCTGGCGGCGGAAACCGGGACGGCTCCCGGCACGGACTCCGGTACGGCTCAGGGGAGTTGAGACGGGGAGCCGTCAGTCCCCCAGCTCCCGTTGCACACGGCGCGAGGGGCGGAACACGTACAGGTCGAGGATCGCGGGCGGGTCCGCCAGCCCCGGTCCGCCCGCCCCGACCCAGGCGGCTATGTCCGCCACGGCGTCCGGGTCGTTGACCAGCCCGAGCCAGACCGGCCGGCCGCCCGCCCTGCGGCCCTCCGCCGACGGCTGCACGACGATCACATCGGCCTGCTCGCAGGCGTCGAGGCAGTCCACCACGCGCACCGTGGCGGAGTCACCGAGCGAGCTCCGCAGCCCGGCGAGCTGACCGGCGTGGTCCACGTCCGGGATCTTCGGCGTCCCGCAGCAACAGCCCCGGCAGACGCTGACGGTGGGCCGGGGCGTTCCCCCGGTGGGTGCGGTCCTGCGTGTGCGGCTCATGCGTGGGCGCTTCCGGTACCGGCTCGGATGATCACCACGGGACTGTACCGGCCCCACCGCCGGGTCGAACATCCGCGCTGCCCCGTGGGCGGGTGGGGTAGAGTTGACGGCTGCGAAGGGGAGTAGCCCCGCAAACCGGTCGTCGACACACTGGAGCCCTCGGGTTCCCGGTGGCCGGGCCCGTGGATCATGGCGGGCGGGCGAGACCTTCGGTCAGGTATGACACGCCCGCGCCCGTGGGCGCTGACGTCATGCCGGGCCGAGTGGTCCTCCGAGAGCCGTCCGGCGCTTCGCGAAGGCCCGGGGCCCGGCTCTCACAGAAAGCCACCCGGAATGCACCTCGACCCCCTGGCGATCCTCACCGCCTTCGGGCTGATCTTCCTCGCGGAACTCCCCGACAAGACGATGTTCGCGTCGCTTGCCATGGGCACCCGCATGCGGCCGCTGTACGTCTGGTTCGGTACCTCGTCCGCGTTCATCGTGCACGTCGCCATCGCGGTGGGGGCGGGCAGCCTGATCGGACTGCTGCCCGACTGGATCGTGAAGCTGGTGTCGGCCTCCCTCTTCGCCTTCGGCGCGTTCATGCTGCTGCGCTCCGGTGGCGACGATGACGACGACGAGGCCGGCAGCAAGACGGTTACCGGTTTCTGGCCGGTCTGGTCGACCGCGTTCATGGCAGTCTTCATCAGCGAGTGGGGCGACCTCACCCAGATCACCACGGCCAACCTGGCCGCGAGCAACGGCACCTGGTCCACGGCGATCGGGTCGGCGGCGGCCCTGATGTCCGTCTCGGCGCTGGCGCTGCTGGCGGGGCAGTTCATCGCGAAGCGGGTGCCGCTGAAGACGGTCCAGCGGATCGGCGGGATCTGCATGCTGGGGCTGGCGATCTGGACCCTGGTGGAGATCTTCACCGGCTGATCCCGGCCGACCGGCCCCGGCACTTCCCGATCGCCCCGAGGGCGGTCCCGGACGTTCCCGTCCGGGACCGCCCTCGTGCCTGTCCGGGGCCGCCCTCGTGTCTTTCTCGCACGGGACGGTGTCAGAAGAGCGCCGGGGTGTCGTCCTGCGTGCCGCTCTCGAAGGCCAGCAGCCGCTGCTTGCGGTCGAGCCCGCCGCCGTAGCCGGTGAGTCCGCCCGAGGCCCCGATGACGCGGTGGCAGGGGACGATGATGCCCACCGGGTTCTTGCCGTTGGCGAGCCCCACCGCGCGCGAGGCACCCGGTTTGCCGAGGATCTCGGCCAGTTCGCCGTACGAGCGGGTCTCGCCGTACGGGATGTGCCGGAGCTGCTCCCAGACGCTGCGCTGGAACGGGGTGCCGTCCAGGTGCAGCGGCAGGTCGAACTCGTGCAGTTCACCGGCGAAGTAGGCGTCGAGCTGGCGGACGGTCTCCGCGAAGGGCCGCGGGTCCGGTTCCCCGAAGGTCTCCTCGGGCGGGCGGTGACGCTGCCCGGTCATGTAGAGGCCGGAGAGGGTCCCGTCGGTGGCGACGAGGGTCAGCGGGCCGTAGGGGCTGTCGACGACCGTGTGCCGCCGGGGCGCCGTGCTCGTGGGTTTCGTGGTCATGACTGGTCTTCCCGGCTTTCTCGGGTGGGCAGGTGGTTGATGGGGTGGTCGTCCACGGTCCACAGGTACTGGACCGCGTATGCCCGCCAGGGCCGCCAGGCCGCCGCGCGGGCGGTGAGTGCCGCGGGGGTTGACGGGATGCCGAGCTTCCCGGCCGCGCGCCGGATGCCGAGGTCCGTGGGGAGGAAGGCGTCGGGGTCGCCGAGCGCCCGCATCGCGATCACCTCCACGGTCCAGGGTCCGAAGCCGGGCAGGGCGGCCAGTTCGGCCCGGGCCCGTTCCCAGTCGGTGCCGGTGCCGAGGCCGAGCGATCCGTCGGCCAGCGCCCCGACGAGCGTGGTGAGGGTGGTGCGGCGGCTGCGCGGCAGGGCGAGCCGTTCGGGGTCGAGTCCGGCGAGCGCCCCGGGGGTCGGGAAGAGGTGGGTGAGGCCGCCCTCCGGGTCGTCGACGGGGGTGCCGTGCGCGGTGACCAGACGGGCGGCGTGGGTGCGGGCGGCGGCGGTCGAGACCTGCTGGCCGAGCACGGCCCGGACGGCGAACTCCGCCTCGTCGACGGTGCGCGGGACCCGCCGGCCGGGGGCCTCATCGACCAGGGGCGCGAGCAGCGGATCGGCGCGCAGCTGTTCGTCGACGGCCGTCGGGTCGGCGTCCAGGTCGAGCAGCCAGCGGCAGCGGCTGATGGCGAGGGTGAGGTCCCGCGGATCGGTGAGGGAGAGGCGGCAGGCGATGTGGCCGGGCTGCGGGGAGAGGGCGACGGTGCCGTGTCCGTACCGCAGGGTGAGCGTGCGGCGGTAGGCGCCGTCCCGCCACTCCTCGACGCCGGGGACCGCGGTCGCGGCGAGGTGGCCGAAGAGGTTGCTGGGGTTGAGCGGGGCCCGGTACGGCAGCCGCAGTACGATCGTGCCCGGGGTGGCGGGAGGGTTCGCGGAGCGGGCGGCGCGGCTGCGCAGCTCGCCCGGGGCGAGCGCGAAGACCTCGCGGACGGTCTCGTTGAAGGTGCGGATCGAGGAGAACCCGGCGGCGAACGCGACTTCGGCCATGGGCAGCGCGGTCGTCTCGATGAGGAGCCTCGCGGTCTGGGCGCGCTGGGCGCGGGCCAGGGCGAGCGGGCCCGCGCCGAGTTCGGCGAGCAGTTGGCGTTCGATCTGCCGGGCGGAGTAGCCGAGCCGGGCCGCGAGCCCGGGAACGCCCTCGCGGTCGACGACGCCGTCCCGGATGAGGCGCATCGCCCGGGCCACGGAGTCGGCCCGGGCGTTCCATTCCGGGGAGCCGGGGCTGGTGTCGGGCCGGCATCGCTTGCAGGCCCGGAACCCGGCCTGCTGGCAGGCGGCGGCGCTGGGGTAGAAGGTCATGTTCTCGACCTTGGGCGGCACGACGGGGCAGCTGGGGCGGCAGTAGATCCGGGTGGTCAGGACCGCCGTGAAGAACCAGCCGTCGAAGCGGGCGTCCTTGGACCGGACGGCCCGTGCGCAGCGCTCGGTGTCGGTGTACATGCCTCAAGCATCCGGTACGGACCCCTGGAGGGCTGGCGGAATTCCGACATCGACGCGGCGCTGCCAGGCCCCTTCGGATTCGCCTCCTCGCCCGTCGGCGGCGTTTCGCCGTTCCGTCCGGTAAAACGGTGGATGGCGGGGCTCCGGTCGGCCATGCTCCCGGGATGGAGCGAACCGTCGATCTCGACCGGGCCGCCGCCGTGCTCGCCGACCGGGCAGCGCCCTGGCGCGACCGCGGAGTGGTGTTCGAACCGGTGACGTGGCGGGACGCGGAGGCGTCCTGGCCCCAGCCGCTGGAAACCGACCGGGCGCGGGTGGGCGACCCCGACTCCCTGGGGGTCCTCGCCCGCGGTCCGGACGACACCGAGCTGTTCGTGGTGCTGTTCCGGGGCGGCTGGGCCGATGTCGAGTTCATCGCCTCCCTCGACGACTTCGGGATGCTCCCGGCCTCGGACATCGTCTCCGCCGAGGACTTCGGGGACCGGCTCGCGCAGTGGCTGCGGCGCGTCTTCGACCCGCCCCGCGGCGAGTCCCCGCAGGCATGGTCGTGCGCGTCCGACGGGGTGCACGGGGAATGACCGGAAACGGGCGGGGAACGGCGGGCGATCCGGGCCCGGCCGCCCCGTCCGCCCCGGCTGCGTGCCCGGGGCCGTACGCCCTCCCTTCGCGGTGACGCCGGGCGGCCGGCCCGTACCGCGCCTTTCGGGCCGCCCCCGGAACCGCCGTCAGGACGCCCGGAGCCGTCGCCAGACCGCCTTCGCCGCGTGGTGGCCGGACATCCCGTGCACACCGGGGCCGGGCGGGGTGGCCGAGGAGCACAGGAACACCGCCGGGTGCGCCGTCGCGTACGGAACGCGGGCGAGCTTGGGGCGGAGCACCGTCTGCAGCCCGGCGAACGCACCGCACGCGATGTCGCCGTCGACGTAGTTGGCGTTGCGCGCGGCGAGTTGCGGCGGCCCGGCGACCGCGCGGGCGAGCACCAGGTCGCGGAAGCCGGGGGCGAAGCGCTCCAGCTGGCGTTCGATGACGTCGGTGGCGTCGCCCTCCCAGCCCGCCGGGACGTGCCCGTAGGCCCAGAAGACGTGCCGGCCCTCGGGCGCGCGGGACGGGTCGATCAGGCTGGGCTGTGCGGTGATCAGGAACGGCACGCTCGGGTCCTGCCCCTTCACCGCGGCCGTCAGCGCGGAGTCGATCTCTCCCGCGGTGGGGCCGATGTGGACCGTTCCGGCGCGGCGGGCCTCCTCCGCGGTCCAGGGGACGGGGCCCGACAGGGCGTAATCGACCTTGAAGCAGGAGGCCCCGTACCGGTAGCCGCTGTAGGCCCGGCCGAGCCCCGCGATGCGGGCGACGGCGGTCGGTGAGGTGTCGAAGACGTAGGCGCGGGCGGGCGGGAGTTCGTCGATCCGCTTGACCTCCGTACCCGTGTGGATCGTGCCGCCCTGTTCGCGCAGGTACGAGGCGAGGGCGTCGGAGATGGCCTGCGATCCGCCGCGCGGCACGGGCCAGCCCTTCTCGTGCGCCGCCAGCGCGAAGAGCAGGGCGATCCCGCCGGTGGCCAGGCCGCTGGTGGGGGCTATGGCGTGGGCGGCGAGCCCGGCGAACAGTCCGCGCGCCTTCTCCCCGCCGAAGCGGCGGGAGATCAGCGAGGCGGGCTGGAGCGCGTCGAGCCCGAACCGCACCCAGCGGTACGGATCGCGGGGCAGCCCGTCCCACGGGGTGCGCAGGAAGTCCTCGGCGAGGGTGTCCCAGTGGCCGAGGTACGGGGCGACGAGCCTGCGGTACGCGCCCGCGTCCCGTGCGCCCAGCGACATGGCGCTCTCCCCCACCGAGCCGGTGAGCACGGCGGCCGTGCCGTCCGGGAACGGGTGGGCGAGCGCCAGTTCGGGCTGGAGCCACTCCAGGCCGTGCCGGGCGAGCGGCATCGCGCCGAACGCGGGCGAGCCGATGCCCAACGGGTGGACGGCGGAACAGGGGTCGTGGCGGAAGCCGGGGAGGGTCAGTTCCTCGGTGCGGGCACCGCCCCCGACGGTCCCCTCCGCTTCGAAGACCTCCACGGCGAAACCGCGGCGGGCCAGTTCGACCGCGGCGGTGAGTCCGTTGGGGCCCGCCCCCACGACAACTGCATCGAGCATCGACGGCACCTTCGGACTCCTTCGTCAGCCGACGGCCAGGGCACCCAGGATATTCCGAGGCGTCGGCGCCCCGGCCGGGGGTAGGGTCACGCGCGATGAACCCACTGAACTCCCTTGCCGCGCCCGTGCCCTCCCACATCCTCGACATGGCCTCCCGCCTGGCCGATCTGCCCGGAATCCGGGCCGTCGCCCTGGGCGGCAGCCGGGCCCGGGGCGCCCACCGCCCGGACTCCGACTGGGATCTGGGCCTGTACTACCGCGGCACGCCCGACGTGGCCGCGCTGACCGCGCTGGCGTCCGAGGTGCAGGGCGCCCCGGCCGAGGTCGCCGGTCCCGGCGGCTGGGGCCCCTGGGTCGACGGCGGGACGTGGCTGCGGGTGGACGGCGTCGCGGTGGACTGGATCCTGCGCGACCTGGATCGGGTCGAGGCGGTCTGGGAGGACTGCCGCGAGGGCCGCTTCGAAGTGGGTGTGCAGCCCGGGCATCCGTTGGGCTTCTGGTCCCCCGCGTACCCCGGCGAGGTCGCGATGGGCCGCGTACTGGCCGATCCGCGGGGCGAGTTGACGGCCCTTCAGGAACGTACGAGGCACTATCCGGAGCCGCTGCGCGCCGCGCTCGTCGGGGCCGCGTGGGAGGCGGACTTCTCGGTGGCGGCCGCCCGCAAGTCGGCGCCCGGCGGTGACACGCTCCACGTCGCCCTGTGCCTGTCGCGGGCGTTCGGCGTCCTGGCCCAGTCCCTGCACGCCCACCATCGTGTCTGGTGCCTCAACGAGAAGGGCGCCACGGCCGCCGCGGCGGCGCTGCCGGACACTCCGGCGGGCTATGCCGACCGGGTCGGCGCGGTGCTGCGTGGGCTGGACGGGGCCGCGGTGGAGCGGGCGGCGGAACTGGTGCGCGAGGTGCGGTCGGTGATCACGCCGGTCTCCTGACCCGGACCGGCCGTGCGTCCCGGGCACGGCTCGGCCGGTCCGGGACCGGTACGGCGGGGCTGCTCCCGGCGGCCGCGGCCGCCGGGAGCAGCCGGTCAGGCTCCGGTGCGCAGCGCTTCGAGGACGCGTGCGGCGGTCGCCTCGTCGCGTGCCGCGGTGAATGGCAGGTCGTTGCCGCCCGCGATGCGGAACGGGACGCCGGAGAGGGTGGCCTGGGCGCCGCCCGCCTCGGTGACCAGCAGCAGGCCCGCCGCGTGGTCCCAGGCGTACTCCCAGTTGAAGGCGACGGCGTCCTTGTCGCCGCGGGCGATGTCGAGGTATTCGAGCCCCGCCGAGCCGCAGGGGCGGGCGTCGATGCCCTCGGTGCGCAGACCGAGCAGGGCGCGCTTCTGGGCGTCGGTGGTGTAGTCGGGGTGCGACATCGCCACGCGCAGGACTGCGCCGGGGGCGGGTGCCCCCGACCGTATCGGCCTGCCGTTGAGCGTGGCGCCGCGACCGCGGACCGCGATCGCCATCTCGTCCAGGGCCGGTGCGTACGTCCACGAGGCGAGGAGCTCGCCGCGGTGGGCGAGGGCCACCAGGGTGCAGAAGCCCTGCTCGCCGCGGACGAACTGGCGGGTGCCGTCGACCGGGTCGACGATCCACACCGGGGCGTCGCCGCCCAGTGCGTCGTACACCCCCGGGTCGGCGTGGACCGCCTCCTCGCCGACGACGACGGAGCCGGGCAGGAGCTTGGTGAGGGAGGCGGTGAGGTGTTCCTCGGCGAGGCGGTCGGCGACGGTGACGAGGTCGTGCGGGCCGTTCTTCTCGACGATCTCGTGCGCGGCCAGCTGCCGGTGGCGGGGCATGATCTCGGCAGCGGCGGCGGCGCGCACCGCCGCCTCGACCTCGGTCAGGTGTCCGGCGTCCCCGGCGGTCTCGGCGAGAAAGTCATCGATCATGCCCCCAGCCAATCATGTCCCTCCCGGGCGCCGACGACCCGGTGGTGACGGGGGCGTGACCGGCCGGCGTCAGTACCAGTCGTCGTGCCCCGGCGGGTCGCAGAGTTCGAAGACCACCTCTCCCGTGTCCGGGCCCTCGACGACGGCCGGGCGCACCCGGGCTCCGACCATCACCCGGTCCGGCGCGGCGCCCACGACCCGGCAGCGGAACACGAAGCCCTCGGGGAACCGGACGAGGGACTCGTTGCGGGCCGCCTCGGTGTAGCGGTGCACCACGCCCGACCGCACCACGATGCCCGGACCGGCGCTGTGTTCGGACTCCAGGTCGCTCGACGCGCACACCGGGCACAGCAGCCTCCGGAAGGAGGCCGTGCCGCACCAGCGGCATCGGTGGTAGGTCAGGCCGGCTTCCTCATGCACCGTCCGCGCGGTGCCACTCGACGACTGGGACACGTTCGACCCCCTGCGCTCGGCTCGGAGCGCGCCGCGTCTGCGCGTCGGCACGCGTCCGCACCATAGGGCACTGAGTGTCGAAACGTAAAGACACTCAGTGCCAGATCATGCCGTTCCCGGTCGTCCGCCCTGCCCGATGGCCGATTCGACCTGCTGGACGACGCGCCACATCGGGGCACCCTTCGCCGCGACCATCACCACCACGTCACCGTCGCCGTCGGCGGGGGGCGGCGCCGTGTTTCCGTCCATCCCGCTCCCCCACACCCGGCGCACCAGTCCGAGCGCGTGGTCGACGGCGGCCTCCGCGTCGCCCTCGCCGCCCGAGCGCAGCCAGCTCCGCAGCCCGTTGTTGTGCGCGGCGACCACGGACGCGGCGATCACCTCGGCCCGCAGCGCGCCGTCGGCCGATTCGCCGTACCGGGCCCGGAGGTAGCCGGCCAGCGTCTGTTCGTACCGGCGCACCACGGACAGTTCGTAGGTGCGCAGCCCGGGCACCTCCCGGGTGAGCCGGTAGCGCTGGACGGAGAACTCCGGGTTGGCGGAGTACATCCGCAGCACCAGCCGGGCCGCGTCGCTCACCACGTCGACCGGCTCGGCGTCGCCGGCCTCCGCCAGGAAGGCGGTCATGTCGGCGAGGCACCGCTCGTGGTCCGGGAAGACCGCGTCCTCCTTGGAGGGGAAGTACCGGAAGAACGACCGGCGCCCGACCCCGGCCCGCGCCACGATGTCGTCCACCGTCGTCCGCTCGAAGCCCCGCTCCAGGAAGAGCTGGAAGGCCGCCTCGGCGAGCACCTCCCGCATGGGGGCCTTCTTCGCCGGTCTGCGTGCGTCAGTCATGCCGGGAACGTAGCACCGAAAGGAGCTTTCTGGCACCGGGTTCCTTTACAGAGGGTACTGAGTGCCATAATGTCATTTCTACGAACCGCACCCAGGTAGGAGAGCCGGCGTGAGCTTGAGGATCGTTGTCTGTGTGAAGTACGTGCCCGATGCCACAGGTGAGCGGCGTTTTGCCGATGATCTGACGGTGGACCGTGAGGATGTGGACGGTCTGTTGTCGGAGCTCGACGAGTACGCGGTGGAGCAGGCGTT
>NZ_JBEXPY010000041.1:0-73316 GCF_040612315.1 Streptomyces sp. NPDC006435 | reverse complement strand
CCGCACACGGCTACACCGGACCCGTCGACGGCGTGATGGGCCCCAACTCCTGGCGCGGCTTCAGCCGCTTCATCAACCAGGACCGCTGGGACTGAGACCCGCCGGACGGGGAACCGGCGGCGGGCGCTCAGCCCCTCGCGCGTCCGTCGCCGCCGTCCCCCGTCGCGGGTTCCCAGTCCAGCTCCCACAGCCGCACCGTGCCGTCGCCGCCGCCCGACACCACGAACCGGGCGTCCGGGGTGATCGCGAGGGAACTGACCATGCCGGCGTGGCCGCCGAGGGCGTGCAGGCAGCGGCCGCTGCCGGTGTCCCAGACGCGGACGCGGCCGTCGCTGTCCCCGGTGACGGCATACCGGCCGTCAGGGGTGAGCCGGCCCACCACCGTCACCCCCGGTTCCTCGTCGAAGACGGTCAGCTGCTCGCCCGTGGCCGTGTCCCACAGCAGACGGCCGCCGTGCAGGCCGTAGCAGAGCAGCCTGCGGCCGTCGGCGCTGATGCCCACCTGGTCGGACACCTTCCGGCGGCCGTCGAGCAGGACGTGCCGGCACCGGCCGCTGAACAGGTCCCAGATCCGTACGCCCCGGTCGAGGTCGGCGGAGGCGGCCCACCGCCCGTACCCGGACATGGCCACCGCGGAGACCGGGGTGCGGTGGCCGGTCAGTTCGCGCAGACAGCGCCCGGTGTCCAGGTCCCACAGCCGTACGGTCTTCCGGTCGGCGGTCAGGGCGCGCCGGCCGTCGGCGCTGAACGAGACCCCCTTGAACATGTAGTTGATCCGCGCGTCGGCCGCGCGCCGGGGCCCGGCGTCGCCCCGCCAGACCACCAGCGCGTCACCGCCCGCCAGCACCCGGCCGTCGTCCCGGCCGATCCCCACCGCGAAGAGGGTCTCGGGGTGCGGCCGGTGCCGGCTCCGGCCGGTGGCGAGGTCCCAGGAGTACACCCCCTTGGAGCCGTGGGCGGACACCGCCGTACGGCCGTCGGCGCCGATCGCGATGTCGTCGACGCGGGTGTCCGCGACCGGCGGGAAGCTCCGTACCGGCCAGGCCGTCCGCAACCCCGCGAACCCGGTCGCCGCACCCAGCCGCCACCACGCGTCCAGCAGCCGCGGCTGCCGCTCGTGACCGGGCAGCTTCCGTGCCCGTACGAGCAGTTCGTGGGCCCTTCGGTGCAGGCCGTCGGCGAGGGCCCGCTCCGCCTCGGCGGCCAGGGCCCCCGCGTCGTGGTCCAGCCGTTGCCGCTCCGTGGCGCGGCGGGGGCGGCTCGGATGCATCGGGGCGGTGTAGGAGCCGGGAAGCCGCCAGGTCCACCCCAGGAGGGTTCCCGACGCGTCGACCGAGGCGCCTCGGTCGGCCCGGGTGCCCATGAGCACGGCGTACACCGGTTTCGTGTGACCGGAGAACGTGCGCAGGCAGCGTCCCGCGCGCAGGTCCCACAGCCGGACGTTGCGGTCGGCGCCGCCGACGAGGGCGAGCCGGGCATCGGGGCTCAGCCACATCGTGTGGATCAGGCCGGTACCGGTGAGGACCCGGCCGAGGCAGCGGCCGTCCGCCAGGTCCCACAGGCTCAGGTGGTTGCGGGACGCCGTCAGCGCGTGGCGTCCGTCGGCGTTCACGAACGCGGTGGTGACGCGGTCGCCGTCGCCCGCCAGGTCGAGCCGGTGCCGGCCGGTCCCCAGGTCCCACAGGGCGGCCCCGCCCCCGGCGGTCCCGCCCAGCGCCCAGCGGCCGAAGTCGCTCACCGCGAGCCACACGTGGTCGCGGTACCCCTCCAACGGCCGCCGGCGCACCGGCCGCAGCCCCGGGGCCGCGGAGGCGGGCCACCACTGGGCCTCGCGGCCGGCGACCACGGAGAAGTGCCGGCCGTCCGCGGCCATCCGCACCAGCCCCGCCCGCCGGGGGAGCACCGGATCCGGCGCCCCCTCGGACCACCCCGGCAGGGCGTACCGGTGCAGGAGGGCGCCGCGTTCCGGATCCCAGAACCGCAACAGGCCGTCGGTGTGGGACGACACGACGGTGCGGCCGTCCGCGGTGACGTCGACCGCGTCGGGTCCGGTGTCCGTGAGGGTGAGCGCCAGGCGGCTTCGGCCGAGGTCCCACACCTGGACGCCGGAACGGCCGACCTTGCGCATCGCCCACAGGCTGTCGGCGGTCAGCCGCACCGAGGGCCGGAGGCAGCGGCTCTCCTCCTCGTGGCTCCACGGCAGTTCCATGGAGCCGGCACAGTTCCCCTCCCCGGTCCGGCCGGACCGCAGCGCCTCGGCCGGGCCGCGAACCTCGGGGTCATGGGGATGCTCGCGCTCCAGCTCCTCCAGCAGTTGACGGGCCGTTCGCGTGTCGCCGCGCTCCAGGTGCACATGCGCCCGCAGCACCCGGGACTGCCGGTCGTCCTCGGCGTCCGTGCCGTCGGTGCGGAGCCGGGCGAGGAGGTGGCCGTCGGTGACGGGCTCGCGCCCGCCCTCCGGGCCGTGCACGGCGGCCCCATCGACCAGGGAACCCCGTCGCCACTGCAGGAGCCCGGAGTTGTAGAGGGCTTCCAGGTGCCGGGGGTCGGCGGCCAGCGCGGCGGCGAACGTCTCCTCGGCCTCGTCCGCGCGGTCGAGGTCGAGGAGGGACAGGGCGCGGTTGTTGAGCTCGTCGGCACGCAGCTCGGCGGGCTCGGGTGCCGCCCGCGGATACCGACGACCCGTCACACGGTGGTAGGAGGCGGTCAGTTCGTCCGCGACACGGGTCATGGTGGCGGGCCGTCCGCCCGGTTCGGGAGCGAGGCAGCGGGCGAGGAGGGCGGCCACGTCCGGGGGCACGGCGGGCAGGGCGGGGTCGTCCGGACCGTCGGCGAGATGGCTCTCCAGCGCGGCCCCGGCCACCGGTCCGGCCATCCATCCGACCCCGCCGGTGAACATCTCCAGCACCGAGACGCCGAAGCTGTAGACGTCGCTGCGCCGGCCCAGCGGCCCGCCCGCGCTCTGCTCCGGGGACGCGTAGGCGGGGGTCAGCCCGCCGGTGGGCACGAGAACGGTTCCCCCGGCCGGAATCCGGCCAGGCGCCCCGGACGCGGTGCCGCCGCCGGTACGGGCCAGCCCGAAGTCCGTCACCTTCACCGTGCCGTCCGTGTCCAGCAGCACGTTCGCCGGCTTGACGTCCTGGTGCACCAGCCCGTGCGCGTGGGCGTGTTCCAGCCCGCGGGCGAACTGCACGGCGATGTCCAGGATCCGGGCCAGTGCGGCCGCCGCGCCGCCCTCGTAGAGGCTCCGGTCGGCGATCCGGTCCTTGAGGCTGCCGCCCGCCACGTACTCGGCGAAGACGCACGGCACCCCGTCGATCACGCGCACGTAGTGGCAGCCGCACACGTTCGGATGCAGCCCGAGCGACACCCAGGTCTCCGCCTCCGCCACGAACCGGTCCCGGTCGGCGGCGGTCGCGAACAGGCCGGGGCGCGGGCACTTCATCGCCAGGTCGGTGCCCCAGCGGAGATGGCGCACCCGGTACACCAGCCCCATGGCCCCGTCGCCGTGCACCCGCAGCACCTCGTACCGGCCGTCGATCACGTCCCCGGCGGACCGTGCCCCCGTCACACCGACCTCCATGCGGAATCCCCCCGTCGAGGTGCCGTCGGCGGGTCCGCGGCGATCCGGACGCGCCGCGGCGCCGCACCACCATGCCACGCGGGGAACCGCACCGCACACGTATGCGACGGGGGACGGGAACGGGCGGTGGAACATTCGGTGTCCGCCCGGTGACCCGCCCGGTCGTGCGCCCCGGACGGCGGTGGAACCGCGCGGTGCGGACCGGCGTCTGCCCGCATGTCCGCAAGATCGTGAACGGTACCGGAGGAACCCGCCCATGCCCGCAACAGCCGACCGCTACCTCTACCTCGCCCGGCACGGCGAGGCCACACCGGACGAGAGCCGCCTGACGGACAACGGCCGCCGACAGGCCCTGCTGCTCGGCGAGCGGCTCCGGCGCGTCCCGCTCACGGCCGTCCACCACGGCCCGCTCCCGAGGGCGGCACAGACCGCCCGGCTGATCTGCGACCAACTCGACGGCGTGCACCCGCAACCGTCCGAACCGGCCGGGGACTACCTCCCCCACCTGCCGGAACGAGAAGAACTCCCGGCGGAATGGGCCGACTCCATGCTCGCCCGCCTGTCCGGCTTCCCGGCCGAGGAGCGCGAGTGCGGACCGGGACTGGCCCGGGAGGCCCTCGCCCGGTTCACCGGACCCGTCGAGGGCGACGAACCCCGCCACGAACTGGTCGTCACCCACAACTTCCTCATCGGCTGGCTCGTCCGGGACGCCCTCGACGCCCCCGAGTGGCGCTGGATGGGCCTCCACCAGGCCAACGCCGCACTCACCGTCATCCGGTACGCGACCGACCGTCCCGCCTCCGTGCTCCTCTTCAACGACACGGGGCACCTCCCCGGGGAACTGCGCTGGACCGGCTTCCCGCCCGAACTCCGCGTCCCGCTCTCCGACTGACCGAGGGCCGGCCCGGGGCGGGCCCGCCGCGCCGACCACCGGCACCCGGACGGGCGACGCGACCGCCGATGGGCGGACCGGCCCGCGAACGGGCCTAGACTCGGTGAAATGGCGAAGTACTACGACGTACACCCCGTGAACCCCCAGCGGCGCACCATCAGCAGCGTGGCCGACAGCATCCGGTCCGGCGCGCTCGTCGCGTACCCCACGGACTCCTGCTACGCACTGGGATGCAGGCTCGGCAGCCGGGACGGCATCGGCCGGATCAGATCGATCCGCAACCTCGACGACCGCCACCACTTCACCCTCGTCTGCCAGGACTTCGCGCAGCTCGGCCAGTTCGTCCACGTCGACAACGACGTGTTCCGCGCGATCAAGGCGGCGACGCCCGGCAGCTACACCTTCATCCTCCCCGCGACGAAGGAGGTGCCGCGCCAGCTGATGCACCCCAAGAAGAAGACGGTCGGGGTCCGGATCCCCGACCACGTGGTCGCCCAGGCGCTGCTCGCCGAACTGGGTGAGCCGCTGCTGTCCAGCACGCTGCTCCTGCCCGACGAGGACGAGCCGATGACACAGGGCTGGGAGATCAAGGAACGGCTCGACCACGTGGTGGACGCCGTCGTGGACTCGGGCGACTGCGGCACCGAGCCGACCACGGTCATCGACTTCTCGGGCGGCGAACCCGAGATCGTCCGCCGCGGGGCCGGCGACACCGCACGGTTCGAGTAGGGCCCGCAGGTCCGCCGGCCCGCCGTCATCGGGGCCGGGCCGGCTCCCCGCACGCCTCGTCGAAGCGTTTCAGCACCAGGCGCGCCACGTCGGGGTGCGCGCCGAGCGGGGCCGAGACGGGACAGCCGCCGGCACCGTCCGCACGGCGGGCGAAATCGCCGGGGGCCATCAGGTACCGGGCCACCGCCACCCGCTGATGGCCCGCCGCCCGCAGGGCCCGTACGGCCTCGGCCGGGGTCGGGGAGACCGCGCAGAGATGGGCGGGAACGACCGGACGCCCGAGCCGTCGCCGGAGCAGGTCCGCCATCGCCGCGGTGTCGGTGCGGGCGGCGGGATCGGTGGAACCGGCCGCGGCCAGCACGACGGCGTCCGCCCCGCCCGGCCCGGAGGACCGCGAAGGGGACCGGTCCGCCTCGACGAGCCGGTCGCCCAGGGCGGCGGCCAGCAACGGATCGGGCCCGAGCGGCCGGGCCTGTCCGATGTCCAGGTGCGGCGCGGCGGCCCGGACCGCGGGCAGGTCGACCGTGACGTGGTGGCCGGTGCTCAGCAGCAACGGGACCAGCACCACCGGGCCGCGTACGGCGGCCAGCACCTCGGCGGGCGCGGGCGGGGCGAGGCCGAGGAACGAGAGACGGACCGTCAGACCGGGCCGCAGGGCGCGGACCAGGCCGAGCAGCTCCCGGTACGCGGCGACCCCCGCCCGGTCACGGGTGCCGTGCGCGACGGCCAGCAGCATCGGGGCGGCGGGCCCGTACGTCACGGCGCCGCCGGCGGGCTGCGGCCGGGCGTGCGCGACGCCGGGCGGGGACATGGGCGCGGAGCCGTACGACCGGGTGTTCCCGCCGGGGCGTGTGGCGGCCGGAGGAGCCGCGGGCCCGTACGTCACGGCGCCGCCGGCAGGCTGTAGCCGCGCTTGGGCACCGTGCGCACCAGCCGGGCGTGCACGCCCAGCGCACCGCGCAGCCGGGCGACGGCCGCCTCCACGGCGTGTTCGTCGGCCCGGCCGGTGACCCACACCCGGCGCAGCAGCTCGGCCCGGCTGAGCACCCGGCCCGGCTGCTCGGCCAGGGCGCGCAGCACCGCCGCGAGCAGCGGGGGCAGTTGCACGGGCGGCCCGTCGTCGACCAGTACGGCGTTGCCCTGCAGCACCAGCGTGCCGGCCCCGGTGCGGACCTCCCGCCTGCCGTGGGCGGGCAGGGCCGTCTCGATGGTCCGCACCATGGCACCGAGCCGCCCCCGCTCCGGGCCGAGCACGGTGACGCCCGCCTCCTCCAACGGCCGGGCGCAGACCGGGCCCACGCACACCGGCAGCACGTCCGCGCGCAGCGCGGCCAGCACCTGCGCGCGCAGGCCGAGCCCGTCCGCGGCGGCGAGGAAGGCGGTGATCGCGGGAGCGCTGGTGAAGGCGATCGCGTGCAGCTCCCGCCGTACCGTCCGCTCGGCCATCCGGCGCAGTGGCGACGGATCGTCCGGCGGGCCCCAGCGGTAGACCGGCACCGGGATCACCTCCGCGCCGCGCTCGGCCAGCGCCGCGGTGAAGCCGTCCAGCGGCACCCCGTGCTCCTGCACCGCGATCCGCCTGCCCGGCAGGTCCCGGGCGAGCAGCCAGGTCAGCAGCTCGTCGGTGGTCTCGGTGACCGGGGAGAAGGTCTCGCTCAGGCCCCCGGCGCGCACCGCCCCGGTCGCCTTCGGGCCGCGGGTGAGCACCACGGCCCGCCGGCACACCTCGGCCAGACGCGCGCCGTACCCCCAGCCGTCGGCCGCGCTCAGCCAGCCGCGCCAGCCGACCCCGGTGGTCGCCACCACGTAGTCGAGCGGACCGGTCAGACAGCGCGCGGTGGCTCTGCGCAGCGCCTCGTCGTCCTCCAGCGGAAGGATCCGCAGGGCCGGCGCCTCGACCACCCGGGCGCCGCGCCGCAGCAGCAGCGCGACGAGCTCCTCGCGTCGCCGCGCGGCGGTGACCCCGACGGTGAAGCCGGTCAGGGGGCCCGTGGGCCGGGAGCTGTTCATGTCCTGCAGGCTCGGTCGGCGGTGTTTCGGCCCCGTTGCGCGCCGGTCACGTCGCGGTAAGGGGGAGGCCGCCGGACGTTACGCGAGGTTTCCGCCGGGTCACCCCGGTCCCGGAGCGGGATGAGGGAGCCGTACCACCGGCGCAACGAGGGCGACCCGGTCGCGTAACGGCACCGGACGACGCTCTGGGGCATGACGACGACCGACACCCACTGCCCGTACTGCTCGCTGCAGTGCGGCATGCGCCTGCGGGTGCCGCAGGACGGCAGCGGGACACAGGTACTGGAACGCCCCGACTTCCCGGTCAACCGCGGCGCGCTGTGCGGGAAGGGCCGGTCGGCCGCCGCGGTGCTCGACCCGGCCGTCCGGCTGACCGCGCCGCTGGTGCGCGACGCGCGGGGCGGGGAACTGCGCGAGGCGTCCTGGCCCGAGGCGCTCGACCGGGTGGCGGCCGGACTGGCGGCGGCCGGGCGGGCCCACGGGCGGAACGCCGTCGCCGTCTTCGGCGGGGGCGGCCTCACCAACGAGAAGGCCTACCTGCTCGGCAAGTTCGCCCGGGTGGTGCTCCGCACCGCCGACATCGACTACAACGGCCGGTTCTGCATGTCCTCGGCGGCCGCCGCGCACCGGATCGCCTTCGGCCTGGACCGCGGACTGCCCTTCCCGATGGCCGACATCGCGACCACCGGCTGCGTGATCCTGGTCGGCGGGAACCCTGCCGACACCATGCCGCCCGCCCTGCGCTACTTCCACGAACTGCGCGCCAACGGCGGCACCCTGATCGTGGTGGACCCGCGCCGCACCCGCACCGCAGAGCAGGCCGACCTGCACCTGCAGCCGGTGCCCGGCACCGATCTGGCGCTGGCGCTCGGCCTGCTGCACCTGGCGATCGCCGACCGCCGGGTCGACCGGGAGTTCGTCGCCGCCCGCACCACCGGCTACGAGGCCGCCGCCGAGGCGGCGATGGCGCACTGGCCGGAACGGGTGGAAGCACTGACCGGCGTTCCGGTGCCCCGGCTGCGCGAGGCCCTGCGGCTCTTCGCGGACGCCCCCACCGGCATGGTGCTCACCGCCCGCGGCCCCGAGCAGCAGAGCAAGGGGACGGACACCGTGGGCGCCTGGATCAACCTCTGCCTGGCGCTGGGCAAGGCGGGCCGCCCCGGCTCCGGCTACGGCTGCCTGACCGGGCAGGGCAACGGCCAGGGCGGCCGGGAACACGGCCAGAAGGCCGACCAGCTCCCCGGCTACCGCTCGATCGAGGACCCCGCCGCCCGCGCGCACATCGCGGACGTCTGGGGCGTGGACCCCGACGACCTGCCGGGTCCGGGCCGCTCGGCGTACGAACTGCTGGACACCCTGGGCACCCCGGACGGGGCGCGGGCCCTGCTGGTGATGGGCTCCAACCCGGTGGTCTCCGCGCCCGACGCCGGCCACGTCACCGAACGGCTGCGCGCCCTGGACTTCCTGGTGGTCGGCGACCTGGTGCTCTCCGAGACCGCGCAACTCGCCGACGTGGTGCTGCCCGCCGCGCAGTGGGCGGAGGAGACCGGCACCACCACCAACCTGGAGGGCCGGGTGATCCTGCGCCGGGCCGCCCTGCCCCCGCCGCCCGGCGTACGCACCGACCTGCACGTGCTGCGCGAACTGGCCGCCCGGCTCGGCGTGCGCGGGGGCTTCCCCGAACGGGCCGAGGACGCCTTCGAGGAACTGCGCCGCGCCTCGGCCGGCGGGCCCGCCGACTACTCCGGGATCAGCTACCGGCGCATCGAGGCCGAACAGGGGGTGTTCTGGCCCTGCCCCGCCGAGGACCACCCCGGCACCCCCCGGCTGTTCCTGGACCGCTTCGCCACCCCGGACGGCCGGGCCCGCTTCGCCCCGGTCACCCACCGCCCGGCCGCCGAACAGCCGGACGGGGACTACCCGCTCCTCCTGACGACCGGGCGGGTGCTGTCGCAGTACCAGAGCGGCGCCCAGACCCGCCGGGTCCCGGAACTGAACCGGGCCGCGCCCGGACCGTTCGTGGAACTGCACCCCCGGCTCGCGGCACGGCTCGGGGTGAGCGACGGGGAACCGCTCGTGGTCACCAGCAGGCGCGGCCGGGCCACGGCCCCCGCCCGGGTGACCGGGACGATCCGGCCCGACACCGTCTTCATGCCGTTCCACTGGGCCGGTGCCGGACGGGCCAACATCCTCACCAACCCCGTCCTGGACCCGGTCTCCCGGATGCCCGAGTTCAAGGTCTGCGCCGTACGCGTGGAGCGGGCCCGATGAGCCGGCGGATCGCCGTGGTCGGCGCGGGGATGGCCGGGGCCCGGTTCGCCCAGCAGTACCGCGCGCTCGGCGGGGACGGCGAGGTGGTGCTGTACGGGGCCGAGCCGCGCGGCCCGTACAACCGGGTGCTGCTGGCCGAGGTGCTGGCCGGGCGGTACGACCCGGAGGCGATCGCACTGGACTGCGGTGCCGGGACCCGGGTGCGCGGCGGCTGCGAGGTGACCGCACTGGACCTGACGGAACGTCGGCTCCGGCTGGCCGGGGGCGGCACGGCCCGCTACGACGACCTGGTCCTGGCCACCGGCGCCAACCCCGTACTGCCACCGCTGCGCGGACTGCACGGCACGCACGGGCTGAAGGCCGGTGTGCACGCGCTGCGCACCCTGGCCGACTGCGCCCGGCTCACCGAGGACGCCGCCCGGGCCACCCGCGCCGTCGTGATCGGCGGCGGGGTGCTCGGGGTCGGCGCCGCCCGCGCCCTGGCCGCGCTCGGCCTCCCCGTCGAGATCGTCCACCAGGCGCCCCACCTGGTCGAACGCCACCTGGACGAGCAGGCGGGCCACGCGCTGCGCGGCTTCCTCGCCGACCTGGGCGTGGAGACCTACCCGGGCAACCGGGCCCGCGCCCTGCACGGACCGGACCGGGTGACCGGGGTCCGGCTGGCGAGCGGCTACCTGCTGGAGGCGGACCTGGTGGTCCTCGCCTGCGGGGTCCGCCCCCGCACCGGGCTGGCCCGCACGGCCGGGATCGCCGTGCGCTCGGGAGTGGTGGTGGACGACCTGCTGGCGGCCTCCGCCCCCGGCGTGCACGCCATCGGCGACTGCGCCGAACACCGGGGAACCGTCCACGGACTGGCCGGACCGGCCTGGGACCAGGCCGACCTGCTGGCCGCCCGGCTGGCCGGAACCGCCCCCGACGCCCGGTACACCGGCTCCCGCCCGCTGGCCCGGCTCAGCGCGGGCCCCCTGGAGTACGCGGCCTTCGGCGAGGTGGGCGAGGACGTCCCCGGCACCGACGTGCTGCGCCTGGTCGACCCGACCCGCGGCTCGTACAAGAAGCTCGTGCTCCGGGGCGACCGCCTCGTCGGCGGCATCCTGCTCGGCGATCTGGCCGCGGTCGGCGGCCTGGCCCGCGCCTACGAGCGCGACGACCCGCTGCCCGAGAACCCCCTCGACCTGCTCACCACCACCTGACGACCGTCCGCGACGCCACCCGAGGAGACCGCCCGTGATCGAGAAGTCCCTGATCCTGGTCGGCCACGGCATGGTCGGACAGCGCTTCCTGGAAGCCCTGTTCGAGCAGCCGGCCACCGCGCAGAAGTACCGCCGACGGGTCACCGTGCTCGCCGAGGAACCCCGGCCCGCCTACGACCGGGTGCACCTGACCAGCTGGTTCTCCGGCACGTCGGCGGAGGAACTGTCCCTGTGCCCGCCCGGGTTCGTCGAACGGCACGGCATCGACCTGCGCCTCGGCGACCCGGCCACCGCCGTCGACCGCGAGGCCCGCACCGTCACCACCCGCAGCGGCTCCGTACTGCCCTACGACGACCTGGTGCTGGCCACCGGCTCCTACCCGTTCGTGCCACCGGTGCCCGGCCACGACGCCACGGGCTGCCACGTCTACCGGACCATCGAGGACCTGGAGGCGATCGCCGCCGACGCCGGGCGCGCCGGGGTCGGCGCCGTCGTCGGCGGCGGCCTGCTCGGTCTGGAGGCGGCCGGCGCGCTGCGGGCCATGGGACTGGAGACCCATGTGGTGGAGTTCGCCCCCCGGCTGATGGCGCTCCAGGTCGACGACGGCGGCGGCGAGGTGCTCCGGCGCAAGATCGAGGACCTGGGCGTGCACGTCCACACCGGGGCGGGCACGCAGCGGATCGACACCGACGAACACGGCCGGGTCCGCTCCATGTCCCTCTCCGACGGCACCGAACTCGCCGTCGGCCTCGTGGTCTTCTCCGCCGGGGTGCGCCCGCGCGACCAGCTGGCCCGCGACTGCGGCCTGCCGGTGGGCGAACGCGGCGGCATCGTGGTGGACGAGCACTGCCGCACCCCCGACCCGCGGATCCGGGCGATCGGCGAATGCGCGCTCGCCGCCGACGGCCGGGTCTACGGCCTGGTCGCCCCCGGCTACGCGATGGCCGAGGCGGTCGCCCGCGAACTCACCGGCACGAGGGCCGGGTTCACCGGCTCCGACACCTCCACCAAGCTCAAGCTGCTGGGCGTGGACGTGGCCAGCTTCGGCGACGCGCTCGGCACCACCGAGGGTGCCCTGGAGGTGCTCTACGCCAACAGCAGGGCCGGGATCTACAAGAAGCTGGTGGTCGGCGCGGACGGCCGGCTGCTCGGCGGCGTGCTGGTCGGCGACGCCGACGCGTACGCCACCCTGCGCCCGCTCGCGGCGAGCGGCTCCCCGCTGCCCTGCCCGGCCGAACAACTGCTGGTGCCCGCCACGGACGGCGGACAGGGGCCGCCGGTGCTGCCGGACGAGGCGGTGATCTGCTCCTGCCACAACGTCAGCAAGGGCGCCGTCCGGGCGGCCGTCTCCGGACAGGGCATGCGCACCGTCCCCGAGGTCAAGAAGTGCACCAGGGCCGGTACCGGCTGCGGCAGTTGCGTGAAACTGCTGGATTCCGTGGTGGCCGGGGAACTCGCGGCGGGCGGGCACGAGGTCTCCCGCGGCCTGTGCGAACACTTCACCCACACCCGCGCGGAGCTCTACGAGATCGTCCGGGTCAAGGGCATCACCGGTTTCTCCCGGCTGATCGACGAGCACGGCAGCGGCGAGGGCTGCGACATCTGCAAACCGGCCGTCGCCTCGATCCTGGCCGCCCTCGGCAACGGCCACGTCCTGGACGGCGAACAGGCCGCCCTCCAGGACACCAACGACCACTTCCTGGCCAACCTCCAGCGCAACGGCTCCTACTCGGTGGTGCCCCGCGTCCCCGGCGGCGAGATCACCGCCGAGGGCCTGATCGCCATCGGCGAGATCGCCCGCGACCACGGCCTCTACACCAAGATCACCGGCGGTCAGCGGATCGACCTGTTCGGGGCCACCGTCGACCAGCTGCCGGGCATCTGGCGCCGGCTGGTGGACGCGGGCTTCGAGTCCGGCCACGCCTACGGCAAGGCGCTGCGCACGGTCAAGTCCTGCGTGGGGCGGACCTGGTGCCGCTACGGGGTGCAGGACTCCGTGGCCCTGGCGATCGAACTGGAGCTGCGCTACCGGGGCCTTCGGGCACCGCACAAGCTCAAGTCCGCCGTGTCCGGCTGCGCCCGGGAGTGCGCCGAGGCGCAGAGCAAGGACTTCGGCGTGATCGCCACGTCGGAGGGCTGGAACCTCCACGTCGGCGGCAACGGGGGCATGACGCCGCGCCACGCCGATCTGCTGGCCGTCGGCCTGGACCACGACACCCTGATCCGCACCGTCGACCGGTTCCTGATGTTCTACATCCGCACCGCCGACCGCCTGGAGCGCACCGCCCCCTGGCTGGAGCGCCTGGAGGGCGGCCTCGACCACCTGCGCGCGGTCGTCATGGACGACTCGCTCGGCATCTGCGCGGAGCTGGACGAGCTGATGGCCCGGCACGTCGAGACCTACGAGGACGAGTGGGCGGCGACCCTGGCCGACCCCGAACGGGTGCGCCGCTTCGTCTCCTTCGCCAACGCCCCGGGAACCCCCGACCCCACCGTCCGCTTCGTCCGCGAACGCGACGGCATCCGCCCGGCCCGCCCCGACGAGGACGGGTTCACCCTCGCTCCGGCCCTGATCGCCGGACCGTCCCCGGAGGTACGCACCCGATGAACGGCACCGCCCCGAACGAGCACCCCGAACGCCTGGTGGAGATCGACGACGGCCGTGCCTGGACACCGGTCTGCCGGTACCGGGACCTGGTGCCGGGACGCGGGATCGCGGTCCTGGTCGGCCCCGGGGACGACCAGGTCGCGGTCTTCCGCGAGCGCGACGGCACGGTGCACGCACTGGCCAACCGCGATCCGTTCAGCGGCGCCCATGTCATCTCCCGGGGCCTGCTCGGCAGCCGCGGCGGTGTGCCGGTGGTGATCTCGCCGATGCTCAAGCAGACCTTCGAACTGCGCACCGGACGCTGCCTGGACGAACCGGACGCCCCCGACGGAACCCCCGCCGACCTGCGTGTCTGGCCGGTGCGCGTGGTCGCGGCGACACCCGTGGGGGCGACGCGATGAGCGGTACGGCCACGGCCGCCGCGCCGGACGCCGCCCGGTCCCGGCGGATCGAGCACTGGGACCCCGAGGACGCCGACTTCTGGGCCCGGTCGGGCGCCCGGACCGCCCGGCGCAACCTCGTCCACTCCGTCCTCTGCGAGCATGTCGGCTTCTCCGTCTGGAGCCTGTGGTCGGTGCTGGTGCTCTTCCTCGGCCCGGAGTACCGCATCGACGCCGCCGGGAAGTTCACCCTCACCGCCCTGCCCACCGCCCTCGGCGCCGTGCTGCGGATCCCGTACACCCTGGCCGTGGCACGCTTCGGCGGCCGCAACTGGACGGTCCTCAGCGCGCTGCTGCTGCTCGTGCCGACCGTGCTGGCCGGGATCGTGCTCGAACCGGGAGTCCGGTACGGCACGCTGCTCGCGGTGGCCGCCGTGGCGGGGGTCGGCGGCGGCAACTTCGCCTCCTCAATGGCCAACATCAACGCGTTCTACCCGCAGCGGCTCAAGGGCCGGGCGCTGGGCATCAACGCGGGCGGCGGCAACCTGGGCGTGCCGGTCGTGCAGCTGCTCGGCCTCCTGGTGCTGGCCACCGCGGGCGCCGGCCACCCCCGGCTGCTGGTGCTCGGCTACCTGCCGCTGATCGTCCTGGCGGCGCTCGCCGCCGCCCTGCGGATGGACAACCTCGCCACCGTGCGCGACGAGCGCGGCGCGATGCGCGAGGTGCTCGGGGACGCGCACAGCTGGGTGATGTCGCTGCTCTACATCGGCACCTTCGGCTCGTTCATCGGCTTCGGCTTCGCCTTCGGGCAGGTGCTCCAGGTGCAGTTCCACCAGCAGTTCGACACCCCGGTGAAGGCGGCGGCCCTCACCTTCCTGGGACCGCTGCTCGGCTCGCTGGCCCGCCCGGTGGGCGGCATGCTGGCGGACCGGTTCGGCGGGGCCCGGGTGACGTTCTGGACGTTCGCGGCGATGGCGCTGGGCGCCGGGGCGGTGCTGGAGGCGTCCCGGCGGCACTCGCTCGCACTGTTCCTGTGCGGGTTCGTCGCGCTCTTCGTCCTCAGCGGGGCGGGCAACGGATCGACCTACAAGATGATCCCGGCGATCTTCCGGGCCAGGGCGCGGCAGGAGACCGGGAACGGCGCGTCACCGGCCGGGGCCGAGCGGCGCGCACGGCGCAGGACCACGGCGCTGATCGGGGTGGCGGGAGCGGTCGGGGCCTTCGGGGGAGTACTGGTCAACCTGGCCTTCCGGGAGTCCTTCCTGCGGACTCACGACGGCCGGGCCGCGTACCTGGCGTTCCTCGGCTGCTACGGCCTGTGCATGGTGGTGACCTGGGCCTGCTACCTGCGCCGGTCCGCGCGCGGACTCCCGGGCGTGTGACGGGGCGGCCGGGCGGGGACCACGGGCGGGGACACGGCGCGGGCGTCCGTGCCGGCGGCCGCGGGCGGGACCACGATTCGTGCGGGGACCGGGTTGATCGCTAAGGTGCCTGGTCACGACCGCACCCCGTTCGATCCAGGGGCCGGTCAGAGCTCTGTCGCGGTCGGTGGCACCTCCACGACCGCCGTGCGGTCTCTGCCTGCCCGGGGCCCTGGGACACGGGGGCGATCCTCACGGCGGGGTCATTCGGGCCCCGCCGACGGGCCAGGAGGAACGAGTGGCACAGATCATCGCCGAGGTCTCACGGACGTTCAACGAATTCCTGCTTCTGCCGAACCGGACCAGGACCGACTGCTCGGCCGCGACGGTCGACCTGCGTACGTCACTGGTGCGGCACACCGTGGGCGAGGAGTCGGCGATCGAGCTGCGGTCCCCGTTCACGTCCGCGATCATGCAGGCCGTGAGCACGCCCGACCTCGCGATCGCGCTGGCGCGCAACGGGGGTCTCAGCTTCCTGCACCACAACCAGCCGGTCGGGGAACAGGCCGCGGCGGTCCGCCGGGTGAAGAACTTCAAGGCGGGGTTCGTCACCAGCGACACGAACGTCCGACCCGACGACGGCCTGGACCTCCTGGCCGAGGTCATGCGCCGCACCGGTCACAGCACCGCCGCGGTCACCGACGACGGGACCGCGAACGGCCGGCTGCTCGGCCTGGTGACCTCCCGGGACTTCCACCCCCAGCGCCACGGCCTGGACGGACCGGTGAGCGGCCGGATGACCGCCGTCGCCGACCTGGCTCTCGCGGGCCCCGACATCACGCTCTCCGAGGCCAACGCGCGGCTGTGGGACGAACGGCTGGACTGCCTCCCGGTGCTGGACGACGGGGGCCGCCTCCAGCACCTGGTGTTCCGCTCCGACTACGCGGACAACAAGCGCTTCCCGAACCAGCTCGTGGACGCCGCCAAGCGGCTCCGCGTGGGCGCGGGCATCAACACCCACGACTACCAGGAGCGCGTTCCGGCCCTGCTGGAGGCGGGGGCGGACGCGTTGTGCTTCGACTCGTCCGACGGCTACAGCGACTGGCAGGCGCAGGCCCTGAGCTGGGTGAAGAAGCACTACCCCGAGATCCCGGTCGGCGGCGGCAACGTGGTCGACGGCGAGGCGTTCACCTTTCTCGCCGAGGCGGGGGCGGACTTCGTCAAGGTGGGGGTGGGCGGCGGTTCCATCTGCATCACCCGCGACCAGAAGGGCATCGGCCGCGGCCAGGCCAGCGCGGTGCTGGACGTCGCGGCGGCCCGGGACGCCTTCTGCGAACGCACCGGCGAGTACGTGCCGATCTGCTCCGACGGCGGGCTGGTGCACGACTACCACGTGGCCCTGGCGCTGGCGATGGGAGCCGACTTCGTCATGATGGGGCGGTACTTCGCACGCTTCGACCAGGCGGCCGGCGCCAAGCTGCCCACCCGCGACGGCTTCGTCAAGGAGTACTGGGGAGAGGGCTCGAACCGGGCCCGCAACTGGCAGCGCTACGGGCAGGGCGGCCAGGGGCTGGTCTTCGAGGAGGGAGTGGACGGCTACGTCCCCTACGCGGGCGACCTCGACGAAGGGCTCGCCCTGACCACGGCCAAGCTCAGGACCACGATGGTCTCCTGCGGCTCCACCACCCTGCCGGAGTTCCGCTCCACGGCCCGGATGACCCTCGTCTCGGACCAGAGCTTCCAGGAGAGCCACGCCAACGTCACTCTGCGGGAGGCCCCGACGACGGCCTCCTGACCCGCCCGGCCGCCGCCCGGCTCCCCCTCGGATCGATTCAACCGGCAACCATTATTGGTATACCATTTTGCCGGTGATCGTCCTCCGGGGCGGCCGTCCCGCACCGGGGGAGGGGGCGGCGACTTCGCGTACCCGCGGACGGTCCGAGCACCGGGACGCCGTACGAGGAGGGAACGCGTTGTCGCAGGAGGAGCCGGGGGAACGGACGGACGTCGCGGAACGGGCCGGGACGTCACCACGGCCCGCACCGCGGGAACCAGGGGCGGCAGGCGCCCGGCACGCGCTGGCCTCCCTGCGGAGCAGCCCGGGATTCCGCCTCCTGTGGGTCTCCAACCTGTTCTTCTACGGCGGCGCGTGGACCCAGACGATGGTCCTGGGCTGGCTCGTGTTCGAGACGACGGGCTCCGAGTTCCTGCTCGCCGTGTTCACCGCGGTCCGTCTCGCCCCGATGCTCCTGGGCCCGTTCGCCGGGGTGCTCTCCGACCGGTACGACCGGGTGCGCCTGCTCGTGATCGCCTGCCTCTGGGCCCTGGTCGCCGTCGTCGTGGTGGCGGCGATGGCGTCGTCGGGCCTCGTGTCGTACGGGGCGCTGGTCGCCGGCGGCCTGGCGATCGGCCTGGCGCAGTCCCCGTCGCAGCCGGCGCGCGCCTCGCTCGTGCTCGACCTCGTCGGACGGGAGAACCTCAGCAACGCCAACGCGCTGAACGCGCTGGCGATGAACATGACCCAGGTCATCGGCCCGGCGGTCGGCGGGGCGATGATCAGCGCATTCGGGGCGCCCGCGGCCCTGTGGATCTCGACCACGTGGTACGCGGTCTCACTCGTGGCGCTCTGGCCGCTGCGCGGCGCGGGGCGCACGGCGCCGCACCGGCCGGAACCCGTGCTGAAGATGCTCACCGGCGGCTTCCGCACCGTCCTGGCCGGCCGGCTCGCCGCGGCCGTGCTCCTGGTCACCCTGGCCGCCAATGTCCTGCTCTGGCCCGTCTACCAGGCGTTCATGCCGGTGTTCGCGGACAACCTCGGGCTCGACGCGGCGGGCCTGGGCCGGCTCCTGACCTGCAGCGGCCTGGGCGGTCTCGTCGGCTCGCTCGTCATAGCCATGCTCGGCGACTTCCGGTTCAAGGGCGGCCTCTTCGTGCTCGGGACCGCGGCGTGGGGCGGCCTGTGGTCGCTGTTCGCGCTGTCCCGGACGGTCCCGCTCTCGTTCGCGCTGATGGCGTGCATCGGCCTGATGAGCGCCGCGTTCGGCGTGCTCCAGACCACGCTGCTGCTGATGACGACCGAGCCGGAGGTGCAGGGCCGGGCCCTCGGCCTCCAGGAACTCGCGATCGGCGTCATGCCCTTCGCCTCGCTGGGGCTCGGCGCGGCCGCCGGGGCGGTGGGCGTCGGCACCACCGCGTTCCTGAGCGGACTCCTGCTCGTCGTGATCCTGCTGACGCTCGCGCTACGGGTGCCCCAACTGCTCAGGTACAGCGGCGTCCCCACCCCCTGACGCGCCCCGGCGCCGCCGGCCGGGCCCCCGGTGCACCGGCGGAACGCGAGCGGCGCCGCGGGAACATACGAGCGCTGCCGGGCCGGACGGGCCCGGCAGCGCTTCCCGCGTCTCAGGAGCCCGGTGTCCCGCGCCGCCGCGCCGCGACGGCGCGGCGGCTGTTCACCAGGTGCTCCGTCACGAGCTCCTCCACCCGCTGGACGTCGCGCTCGGCGATCGCCGCGTAGAGCGCCTCGTGCTCCTTCGCGACCCCCACGAGGTCGTCGTGCTGGGCCAGGAACCACCGCATCCTGCTGCGGAGCGTGTGCTCCAGCTCGCGGAGCAGGTCGTTCCCGGCCAGCGAGGTCACCGTCTGGTGGAAGTCCGCGGCGGCCCGCCGGGCCCCCACCGCGTCACCCGCGAGAGCGGCGGACAGTTCGGAATCGAGATCCGAACGGAGCCTTTCGAGGCCCGCGCGGGTGTGCCGCTGGGCGGCCAGCCGGAAGGTGAGCAGTTCGAGCGAGGTCCGGATCTCGTCCAGATCGGCGATGTCCGAGGCGGTGAACTCCCGTACGACCGCCCAGGTCCGGGGCCTGGGGGTGACCAGACCCTCGGTCACGAGCGCCTTGAGGGCGTCGCGCACGGGCACCCGGCTCACGCCGAGCTCCGCGGCGATCTCACGTTCGACGAGCTTGCTGCCCGGCAGCCGGACCCCGTCGAGGATGTCGTCCCGCAACTGCCGGGTCACACGCTCCGACTCCGGCTCGAAGGGTCCGGACTCTGTCATAACCGATGATTCCTCCGTCATGGCGGGGACGGGGGACGTCAGGAGCGAGGGCCGTCGGCCCGGTCGTCGCGCGCCGCGTTCTTCTCCTTGATCCGCACCGCTTCCTTGCGGACCTCCGCCTGGGTGGCCCGCTCCTTCAGGAGCCACTCGGGGGACTCCTGCTTCAGCGCGTCGATCTGCTCCGTCGTGAGGGCCTGCGTGATCCCGCCCCGGGCGAGACCGGAGATCGAGACGCCCAGCCTCGCCGCGACCACCGGGCGGGGGTGCGGGCCGTTGCGTCGCAGGTCCTGCAGCCACTGCGGAGGATCGGACTGCAGGGCGTTCAGCTCGGTGCGCGAGACGACACCCTCCTGGAACTCGGCGGGGGTGGCCTCTAGGTACACACCCAGCTTCTTCGCCGCGGTCGCGGGCTTCATCGTCTGGGCGGTCTTGTGCGACGTCATGGTGTCCAGGGTATCGAGCATGTGAGCTACCTCCGACCAGGGCCGGTAACCTGGCGGGGTGACATGTTCGGAAGAAACTCCCTCGTTCCGGCTCGCCTACGTCCCGGGCGTGACCCCCGCCAAGTGGGTGCGGGTCTGGAACGAGCGGCTGCCCGACGTCCCGCTCACCCTCGTCGGGGTGTCGGCCGCCGAGGCCCCCGACATGCTGCGGGACGGAAGCGCCGACGCAGGTCTCGTACGGCTGCCCATCGACCGGACGGCCCTCAGCGCGATCCCGCTCTACACCGAGACGACCGTGGTCGTGGTGCCGAAGGACCACCTCGTGGCGGCGGCCGACGAGATCACCGCGGCCGACCTGGCCGACGAGATCGTGCTGCACCCCCTCGACGACACGCTCGACTGGGAGCGGCTCCCCGGCCGGCCGGCCAACGAGCGCCCGGCCACGACGGCGGACGCCGTCGAGCTGGTGGCGGCGGGCATCGGGCTGCTCGTCGTACCCCAGTCGCTGGCCCGCCTGCACCACCGCAAGGACCTCACGTACCGGCCGGTGACGGATGCCCCCGCCTCCCGTGTCGCGCTGTCGTGGCTGGAGCTGGAGGACGGCACCACCGATCTGGTGGAGGAGTTCATCGGGATCGTCCGCGGACGGACCGTCAACAGCACGAGGGGCCGGGCCAGGCCCCCGGCCCAGGACCGGTCGGCGAAGGACAAGCGCGCGGAGAAGGGCGGCGCCCGGCGCAAGCCCGCGGCCGGCGACAGGGCGGCGAAGGGCCGGACGTCCGGCCGGTCGACGGGGAAGAAGACGGACGGCAGGTCGGCGGGGAAGAACCCGCGCAGCGGTTCCGGCGGCAAGTCGGCCGGTCGCGGCAAGCCCCGCCGCCGCTCGTAGCCGCCCGCGCACCGCGCCGCGACGGAACGGGGCGATGACGCACGGCGGGAACCATCCGTACGGGTGAACCGGCGTACTCGTCGCCCGGTTCCGTACAACCGTTTCGTCCCATGTGCGGTCGAACGGTGCGTCGGGAGGGAACGGGCCCTTTCCGGCCGTCGCCCCCGCACCCGCCCGGTCATCCTTGGACCAAGGAGCCGCTCGTGCGCACGTACCGTTCGGCCGCCGTCGTCGCGGCAACGTTCCTCCTGACCGCGGGGGCCGGCCTCGCCGCCCCCGCCGCGTACGCCGGTACACCCGGCGGAACGCACGCAAACGACCGCAACAGCGATTTCGACGGCGACGGCTACGAGGACGTGCTCGTCGGCGCGCCCGGCGCCACCGTCGGCGGGAAGAAGGGCGCGGGATACGTGACCGCGCAGTACGGCGGCCCGACGGGCATGGGCACCCGCCGCGCCGTGGTCGTCACCCAGTCCACCACCGGAGTGCCGGGCGCCCCCGAGGCGGGCGACGGCTTCGGCCGGGCACTGGCCACCGGCGACCTCGACGCGGACGGCTACGACGACGCGGTCGTGGGCATCCCCGGCGAGGACGTCGGCACGGTCGCGGACGCCGGCGGCGTCACCGTCCTGTGGGGCTCGCCGCGCGGACTGACCGGCGCGGACAGCGACTGGCTGGAGGCGGCGGAGCCCACGGCGGGGAAGCGGTTCGGCAGCGCCCTCGCCGCGGCGCGCTTCAGTGCCGACACCCCCGGCGACGAACTGGCCGTCGCCGACCGCGAGGACCTGGAGCTGTACGTCTACGACAGCGCCCCGCAACAACGGTCCGCCCCGCTGCGGCGCACCGCGCCCGACCGCCCCGCCACCACGGCACAGCGACGGATCCTGCCCAGGTCCCTGACCACCGGCGACTACGACGACAACGGCTACGCCGACCTCGTCGTCTCCGGCGTCACGACCGGCGACGAGCCGGGCCACGGCTGGTCGGCCCTCTTCTCCGGACGGGCCGGGGGACTGGCGTACGCGCGCGATCTGCGCGGCGGACCGGTCGCCGCCTCGGGCGACATCGACCACGACGGCTACGACGACCTCGTCACCGGCGAACCGAACGGCCCCGACGACGGAGGCGAGACCACGACCGGCGGCCTCGTCGGCGTGTACCGGGGCAGCCCCGGCGGCCCGCTCGGCGCCGACGGCGCGGACGGTCCGCCGCAGTGGTGGACCCAGGACACCCCCGGCGTGCCGGGGACGGCCGAACGCGGCGACGGCTGGGGCACGGACCTCTCCGTCGAGGACACGGACGGCGACGGGTACGCGGACGTGGCGATCGGCGCGGCCGGCGAGGACATCGGCACAGTGGCGGACGCCGGGGCGGTGTGGGTGCTGCGCGGCACGGCGGACGGCCTGACCGCGACGGGCGCCAGGTCGTGGGACCAGAACTCCGCACGGGTCCCGGGCACCGCCGAGAAGGGCGACCGCTGGGGCGGTCAGGTCCGGCTGGCCGACCCGAACCGGGACGGCCGCCGCGGCCTGCTGGTCTCCGCCCCGGGCGAGAACACCGGCGACGGCGTGGTGTGGGTGCTCCGGGCCGGACCGGGCGGGATCACGGCCACCGGCTCGTGGACGTACGGCGGCGGTTCGCTGAACGCGCCGTCGTCGGACGCGGCGTACGGGGCCGCGATCGACGAGTAGCCGCAGGGGCGGCGCACCGGGGAACGCCCGGCGCGCCGCCCGTACCGCCGCGCTCAGCGCCCGCGGCGCACCCGGGGCTCGGGCACCAGGCGCACGACGCCGTTGAGCAGATGGTCGATCAGGTCGTGCGAGGGCTTGTCCGTGAGGTTGGTGAGCAGCCGGGCCAGGGTGTCCAGCAGGAACGGCGAGCCCATGACGTAGCGGTTGAGGACCGGCTGGAATCCGGACCGGCTGAAGACCAGGTCGGCGGCCTTGTTGCCGAGACGGTAGTAGCGCCCCCAACGCCGGTTCATCTCCAGGGGGTAGCCGCGCAGCACCTGTTCCCGCCGGGGGCCCCGGGGCAGGGCGAGGGCCAGCGCGACGGTCTCGGCCGCGACCTCGCCCGCCTCCATGGCCTGGCCGATCCCCTCGCCGTTCCAGGGGCTGATCATGCCGCCGGAGTCGCCCACCAGGAGGAGCCCGCGGGTGTACAGGGGATGGCGGTTGAAACCCAGCGGAAGGGCCGCGCTGCGGACCGGTCCCTCCGCGTTCTCCTCACGCAGCCCCCATGCCTCGGGGGTACGGGCCAGCCACTCGTCCAGCGTGGCGCGCAGATCGGCCTTCCCGTGCCGGCGGTGCGGCAGCGCGCCGAGACCGACGTTGACGCGGCCGTCGCCCATGGGGAAGATCCAGCCGTAGCCGGGCAGGTAGCGGTCGCTCCCCGGGAAGCGCAGGTCGGCCCACAGCTCCAGGTACTCCTCCTTGGAACGCTCCGGGCTGTGGTAGTAGCGGCGGGCGGCCGTCGCGATCTGCCGGCTCCTGTCGCGCTGGAGGCCCATGGCGAGGGCGAGCCGGGCGGAGGCGCCGTCGGCGGCGATCACGACCGGGGCACGGAACTCCAGGGACTCCTTCTCCCCGGTCACGGCGGTGACGCCGGTGATGCGGCCGGCCCGGTCGGTCAGCGGATGGGTCACCTTCATGCCGGGACGCAGCCGGGCCCCGGCGGCCACGGCGTGTCGGGCGAGGATGTCGTCGAAGTCGTGCCGGCTCCGGGAGAGCCCGAAATCCGGGTAGCGCCCGAGCGCGGGCCAGTCGATGTGCACCCGGTGCTCCCCGGCCACCCAGCGCATTCCGCGCGACCGGGTCCACCCCGGCGCCTTGATGTCGACGCCCATCCTGATGAGCTGGTGCACGGCGCGTGGCGTCAGACCGTCCCCGCACACCTTCTCCCGGGGGAAGTGGGACTTCTCCAGGAGCAGGACGTCCACACCCGCTCTGGCGAGATGGAAGGCCGCGGCCGAGCCCGCGGGCCCCGCCCCCACCACGATGACCTGGGCGTCCTGGTCCGACCCCTGGTCGGACCGGGCGTCGGCCGGTGACCGCTCTGGCGTCGTCTCCCGCATCGGGAACCCCTTCCTGGAACAGCCGGTGCCGTACCGGGGACGGCATCCCCGGGCATCATCATCGATCAGGAAGGGGCCGGGCGGAACCAGGCCCGGCCGTCCGGCGGCCGGTTGACGCGACGTCGGTCCGGTGCGCGGCGCCCCGGTCGCGGCAGCGCGGGGCCGGGGCCGCCGGCCCCGGCCCGCCTACGACTCCAGATAGCGCAGGACCGCCAGCACCCGTCGGCTGTAGCCGGTGGCGCGCGCCAGACCGAGCTTGTCGAAGACGGAGTTGAGGTGCTTCTCGACCGAGCTGACCGAGAGGTGCAACTGCTCCCCGATGGCCGCGTTGGTGCGGCCCTGCGCGACCTGCTCCAGCACGTCGCGCTCCCGGGGCGTCAGCCCGGCCAGCGGGTCGGTGTGCGTGGTCCTGATCACCAACTGCCGCACCACCTCGGCGTCGATGGCAGCGCCGCCCGCGTGGACCCGCTCCAACGAGTCGAGGAACTCGTCCACCTGCGCGACCCGGTCCTTGAGCAGGTAGCCGATCCGCTCGGCGTTCGCGGACAGCAGCCGCACCGCGTAACTGCGTTCCACGTGCTGGGAGAGCACCAGCACACCGATGCCGGGCAGGCGTTCGCGGATCTCCAGCGCGGCCCGCACCCCCTCGTCGGTATGGGTGGGCGGCATGCGGATGTCCACGACGACGACGTCGGGCGGGTCCGCCTCGACCGCCCGGACGAGGGAGTCCCCGTCGCCCACCGCGGCGAGGACCTCGTGGCCCTCCTCGGCGAGCAGGCGGACCAGGCCCTCCCTGAGCAGGGTCGAGTCCTCGGCGATCATGACGCGCACGGCAGCTCCGCGACGATGGTGGTGGGTCCCCCCGAGGGGCTGTCGACGGACAGGCGGCCGTCGAGGGCGTCCACCCGGCCGCGCAGCCCGGCCAGGCCGCTGCCGGTGGGGTCCGCGCCGCCGGTGCCGTCGTCCCGCACCCGCACCGAAAGCCCGTGCCCGTCGCCGCTGACGCTGACGCTGATGTGCGCCGCGCCGGAGTGCTTGGCCGCGTTGGTCACGGCCTCCGACACCACGAAGTAGGCGGCCGTCTCCACGGGCCGGGGCAGCGGCAGCGGCACGTCGAACGCGATGTGCAGGGGAATGACGCAGCGCTGCGCCACCCCGGCCAGTGCCTCCTCCAGACCCAGCTCGTCCAGTGCGGACGGATAGACCCGCCAGGCCACTTCCCTCAGTTCGGTGAGGACCTCCCCGGCCTCCTCGTGCGCCTGCCGGAGCAGCGCGGCGGCCTGCTCGGGCGTCCGGTTGCGGCGCGCCCGTCCCAGCAGCATGGCCAGCGCCACGAGCCGCTGCTGCACCCCGTCGTGCAGATCGCGTTCGATGCGCCTGCGTTCCGCGTCGACGGCCCGGATCACCTCGGCCCGGCTGGCGGCCAGTTCCGCGACCCGCAGCTCCAGCAACTCCCGTTCGGAGGGGCCGAAGTGCTCGCGCGCCTGCCGGGCGTCGAGGGCGCAGAGGGAGACCAGCCCCTGGAGGCCGAGGAAGAGCATGAGGCCGCCGAGGACGGCCTGCGCCAGCAGGTTGAGAGGACCCGACGGGGAGTGGGGCAGCCGGGCCACCAGCACACCGGCCAGGACGACCCCGTAGGCGAGCAGCGCGAGCACGGCACCCGTCAGCACGCCCGCCCAGGTGTGCACGGCGAGGTGGCGGAGCACTTCCGGGTCGGAGGCCCGGCGGGTGGGGAACCGGTCGTCGAAGAAGAAGCCGCGGCGCCCGCGTTCGAGTTCCACGAGCCGTCGAGCACCGGCGCTCAGCACGGCCCGCGCACGCCGACGGGTGCGGGGCCACAGGAGGAACGGGCCCGTCAGCGCGCCCACGACGGCGAAGTGGAGGAGTCCCGCCAGAGCGGTGCAGCAGCCCAGAAGGGTGCCCGCGGTCCGCAGGAGCCGAGAGGGCCTGCGCACCGCCGGTGCGCTTTCCCCCTCGCGTTCCGGGCCGGCCGGCCCCGGACCGCGGCCGTCCGTACGGTCCTCGATGTCCCCCTGCACGGACGCCGAGGCTAGCCGCAGGTCACGGGTGCGGCAAGCCGGTTCCCGACCGGGACGGGCGGGGGACACGGGCCGGGGGATCATGCGGCGCCCCGGTGCCGGCCCCGCTCACGGGCGCCCAGGCGCAGCCACACGTATCCGGCGACCGCCACCAGGACCAGGGCGAGAACCGCCTTGGACAGGACCCCCACATAGGTCTCCACCAGGTCCCAGCGGTCGCCGAGCCAGTACCCGGCCATCACCAGCACCGTGTTCCACAGCAGGCTGCCCACGGCGGTCAGCGACACGAACAGCGGCAGCCGCATGCGCTCCACCCCGGCCGGTACGGAGATGAGGCTCCGGAAGATCGGCACCATGCGGCCGAGGAGGACGGCCTTGGTGCCGTGCCTGGCGAACCACCGCTCCGTGCGCTCCAGATCGGACGCCTTCACCAGTGGCAGCCTCGCCCAGATCGCATGCATCCGGTCGCGGCCGAAGAGCATCCCGAGCCAGTACAGGGCCACCGCGCCCACCACGGAACCGAGCGTGGTCCACAGGAGCGCGGAGGCCAGGGAGATGACGCCCCGTCCCGCCGCGAAGCCGGTCAGCGGGAGGATGACCTCGCTGGGCAGCGGTGGAAAGAGGTTCTCCAGGGCGATGGCGAGGCCGGCTCCCGGACCTCCCATGGCGTCGACGAGATCGGCTGCCCAGCCCGCGACGCCTCCCGCGGGTTCCTGCGGAAGGGCCGACTGCACGAAATCCATTACCTGACTCCCGGCCGGTGGTGACGGGCGCGAGAAGTCCGTCGCGCCTCACCGACAACGCTAGGAATCGGCGGTCGGCGCCGGTACGAGGATCACCCCCCGGACCCGGCGCGGTCCTCCGCGTCCGCCACCCTGCGGTTTTCCTCAATCGCGAGGTCACGAGGCCACGAGGTCGCGGTGCCGCCAGGTCGCGAGGCTGCCGGGCCGCGGTGTCACGAGGCCGCGGTGCCGTCAGGTCATGGTGCCGCGCGGACACGACGGCCGGGGAATTCGTCCGCCGCCCCCGGCCGGGGCGGCGGTGTGCCGGGCCCGCGCTCAGTACGGCAGCGGGCGGCCGGACGGAGTCCGCAGATCGAGGGGCGCCGGCCGGGACGGCGCTTGCGGACGTCGGACGATCCTGATGCGGCCCATTGCCATCACCTCCTGATCGGTAACCCGTCATATGCCCGGTGCGCGACCCACTCATGCGGATCTTCCGGGACTCTTCGTGGCGGGACGGCGCATCCGCCCTTCCCTCCCCACCACGCGTGCGCCGGACGGAACATGACGCACCGTTGGGAACCCGCCGCGCCCCGACGCCGGAGGGTCGTACGCGGGACGGAACGGGAGGCAATGGGAAGACGCCATCTTTACCTCGCACAGGGGACAGCGGGCGCGCGTGCTCGCTATTCTTCCCGACCATGAGCCATGAGCGTGGCACGGGTGGGGAGTTCGACGGGGTCGCGCGGAGTTCCGGGTGATCACCGAGGGCATGGGCCCTTTGCCGGACGCCCGTGCCTCGGAGGTGTGGCAGGACTTCGGGACCAGGCTGCGGCAGTGGCGCAGGCGCGCCGGGCTCACCCAGGCCCAGGTGGGCGCCCGCGTCGGATACGACCACACCGCCATCAGCAAACTGGAGCACGGCACCCGCAGGACGCCGCTGCCGCTGGCCCGCAGGCTGGACGAACTCATGACGGCGGGCGGCGACCTCCTCGCCGCCTGCGAGGCCGCGGCCGAGGCCGAGAGCGCGGCGGGCCAGGGCGAGGAGGCCGGGGGAGCGCCGCCCGCACCGGCCCCCGCCCGGACCGGCCCGCTGCCCGGGGAACCCGCCGGCGGCTCCCTGCTCGCCATGCTGCCGCCGGACACCGAACTGCCCCGGAGCCTGCCCACCTACGGGCTGGTGTGCCCGGTGCACGGCCGCGACGGGTGCGCCGTTCCCGCGCTCGACGACGTGGTCGCCCTGCACACGGCCTTCTGTGCGCTGGACCCGGCCACCGCGTCCCGCCCCGCGCTGGACACCGACACGGTGCACGCCCTGACGGCGCTGCTCGCCGTCTGCCTGCGGGCCGACGAGGAACGGGCCTGGCCCGGAGCGACCGTCGTGGTCGAACGCACCCTGCATGCGATGCTCCGCTGGATGGCCCTGCCCGCGGCGCCCTACCAGCGCCAACTGGCGCCGCTGGCGGCCGAGTACGCGCAGTCGGCCGGTTGTCTGAGGCTGCTGTGGGGCCGCAACGCGACGGCGATGGCCTGGCTCGACCGGTCACTGGTCTGGGCCGGAATGGCCGGGCACGTCGGGACGGAGGTTGCCGCGCTCGGCGACATGAGCACCCTGGCCCGGCTGGAGGGCGACGGCCTGTCCGCCCTCGCCTACGGGGGCGCGATCCGGCAGGTGGCCGCCGGCCGGTACTGGGCGGGGGCCATGAGCGACCTGTACCAGGCCCGCGGCCACGCCGTCCGCGGCGACACGCGACGGACCCTGGACCACATCGAGCACGCCTGGTCGGAGCTGGACCGGGTCGGTGAACGGGACGAGACCGAGGCGCCCTGGCTGTCCGTCGCCTCCGTGCGGCTGCGGGTCGAGTCCGGCGCTGCGGGGGCGCTGCGGGACCTCGCCGCGGCGACCGGCGACCGCCGGCTGGCGCTGCGCGCGGTCGGGGCGTCCCGCGCCGCGCTGAACCTGCTCCCGCCCGGGATGCACTCGGCGCGGAAGCTGTTCCTGGTCCGCATGGCCGACGCCCACGCCTGCGCCCAGGACCCGCAGGCGGCCGTCGCCATCGCCCGGCCCGTGCTCGACACCACCGAGATCACCTCGTCCACCCTGCTCGGACAGGAACTGCGCGGCCTGCACGGCAGATTGGCGTCCCGGCGGGACGACCGGCCGGAGACCGAGGACTTCCTCCGCCGGCTGGCCGCCGTCGTGCGCTGAGACGGCGGAGGGCGGGACGCGCATGTGCACGCCCCGCCCCGGTGGATCACCGACGGATGATCAGCCGGCGTTCAGCTCGACGTCGTCCACGACGAAGCTGGTCTGCAGATAGGCGTCCTCGTTGCTGGTGAAACCGAGGGTGACCGTCTGGCCGGCGAACTCACCGACGTCGAAGGTCCGCTGGACGTAGGAGCCGGTGGCGTCCGTGTTGGAGTACGTCGCGAGCGTCCTGGTGCCCAGCTTGACGGTGAACGTGTCGTACGCCGTCGGGTCGCCCGCCGACTCGTCGGTGTCGGTGCGCAGGTGGAACGACAGCTTGTAGGCCGAGCAGCCCGACGGGACGGTCAGCGACTGCGAGACCGTGTCCGAGTGGGTGGAGCCCCAGCCACCGAGCCACGCCGTGTACGAGCCGCCGTGCGCGGGCTTCTCGGACGTCCGGTTGTTGATCACACCGTCGGTCTGCGTCCACGGGGTCACACCGTCCTCGAAGCCGCCGTTGACGACGACCTGCCGGGCCTGGCAGCTGCCGCCGCCACCGACGACGAGGGAGTACGTGGTGGTGTGGGTGGCCTTGCCGGTCCCGGTCACCGTGATGGTGTACGTGCCCGCCGCGGTCTGCGCCCCGGCGGAGACGGTCATCGTCGAGGAGGAGCCCGACTGCACGGACGCCGGGTCGAACGAGACGGTGACACCGCTCGGCGCGCCGGAGGCGGACAGCTTCACGGACTGCGCGGAGCCGCCGGTGGTCGCGGTCGACACGGTCGCGGTGACCGAGGCGCCCGGCTGCACATTGCCGGTGACCGGCTTCACCGAGACGGAGAAGTCGTCGCCGGGGGCGGTGGTGCCGACGGACGTCTTCCACAGCGTGTGGGCGACGCCGTCCGCGCTGCGGTCGAGCGCGGTCGCGTTGATGTTGGCCGTGGTGTCGCAGGACGAGTGGTAGCACGGGTCGTAGGAACGGCCCGCCGTGCCGCCCCACTTGGCGGCCTGCGCCGACGTCTTCGTGTCGCTGGCGCCGGTGGCGTAGCCCGAGGTGGGGATGCCGCCCTGCTGGAAGGAGTAGTCGTCGGACCGTCCCTGGCCCTCGATGTTCTCCTCCGGCGAGAGGTTCAGCGAGTCCCAGTACTCCTTCATCGGGGCGGACGCGGCCGAGTTGAGGTTGTTGATGAAGTAGCCGCCGTTGGTCGAGGCGACCATGTCGAAGTTGTAGTACGCCTTGATGGCGCTGCGCTGGGCGGAGGTGAGCTGGCCGACGTAGTACTCCGAACCCTGCATGCCCTGCTCCTCGCCGTTCCACCAGGCGAAGCGGACGTGCTTGGTCATGGTCGGGTTGCGCTGGGCCAGGGCGAGCGCGTTCTCCAGCAGGGTGGCCGAACCGGAGCCGTTGTCGTTCATGCCGGGGCCGGCCGAGACGCCGTCGAGGTGGGCGCCGAACATGATGGTCTGGTCGGACGGGCCGCCCGGCCAGTCGGCGATCAGGTTGTTGCCGCGGTAGGTGCAGCCGGTGCAGGTCTGCTCGGTGACGGTGTACCCGGCGGCCTGCAGCTTGCTCTTCACATAGGCGACCGAGGCCGTGTAACCGGCGCTGCCCGCCCGGCGGTTGCCGCCGTTCTGCGAGGCGATGGTGTTGAGCTGCGTGAGGTGCGCCTGCACGTTGGCGACGCTGATGTCGGGCGCGTCACCGCCCGGGGTGCCACCGCCACCGACGGTCAGGGTGTACTGAGCGGTGTGGCTCTGGGTGCCCTGGCCCTTGACGGTGAAGGTGTACGAGCCGGGCGCGGCGCCGGAGGACGCCGACACGGTCATCGTCGAGGACGCGCCGGACTGCACCGACGACGGGCTGAACGAGGCGGTGACCCCGCTCGGCAGACCGCTCGCCGTCAGCGCGACGGCCTCCGCGCTCCCGGAGCTGACCGAGGTGCGCACCGCGGCCGTCACCGAGCTGCCCGGCTGCACCGAGCCCGACGACGGGTCGAGGGAGATCGAGAAGTCGTTGTTCCCGCTCGGCGTGCAGACCGGGTCGCCGCTCTGCGCCGGGACGCTGATGGCGTCCCACGCGGCCTTGGTGCGGTTGAAGAGCGTGCACCCGGCGTCGAGGTTCTTGGCGGCGGTGAGCGTGGCCGTGCGGTAGCGCTTGTACGTCATCCCGCTCGTCTTGAGCAGCATGCCGCCGTAGAAGACCTTGCCGGCGCTCTGGATGCCCACGCCGGTGATCGAGGAGTTGTTGCACGTGGGGCTGGACGGCTTGCCGCCGCCCGGGTTGGAGCCCTCGGCCAGCAGGTAGAACCAGTGGTTCAGCGGGCCGGCCGCCGCGTGCTCCTCGGTGTTGGGTATGGAGGAGCTGTAGCAGGTCGGGTCCCCGGTCCGCGACGGGTCGTACATGACCCGGATCGGCCCGTTGCCGACCAGGTCGATCTTCTCGCCGACCGTGTAGTCGGGGTCGTCGTACGGGGCGGGCTCATTGGTGTACGCCTCGGTCAGGGCGCCCATGATGTCGCCGGTCGCCTCGCCGAGCCCCGACTCGTTGTTGGCGCCGCCCGGCGTGTACTGGTCGATGCCGTGGCCGAACTCGTGGCCCACCACGTCCATCGCGCCGATCCACTGGTTGGCGTTGTTGTGGCCGATGGAGACCGACGAGCCGTCCCAGTAGGCGTTGACGTCGTTGAGCCCCACCTTCACCGGCCAGCTGCGGCCGTTGCCGTCGTGCCCGTTGCGGCCCAGCCAGTCCTTGAGCATGTTCCACTCGTGCTGCGCCCCCCACATGACGTCGACGCAGCCGGTCTCCTTGCTGGTGGCGCTGCCGTTGCCCCAGGAGTCGCTCGACTTGCTGAAGACGCTGCCCGTGCCGTAGTCGGCGCAGCTCAGACCGGGCCGGTTCGGGTCGCGCAGCGAGAAGCTGCTGCCCGACGCGGTGGTGTCGATGGCCAGCGGGGACGGGCCGTTCCACTGGCTGTTGCCGGTGCCGGCCTTGACGTCGTCGTAGCTGTCGAGGACCTTGCCGGTGCCCGCGTCCACGAAGACGTGCAGCTTGCTGGGGGCCTTGGCGGTGCGCCCGGAGAGCACCGTCTCCCAGGCCAGCCGGGAGGTCTTCTCGGTGGCGCGCACCACCAGGCGCTGCGACTCGACCCGCCGCACCGTGCGGAGCTCCTTGCGGGCGGTGGCCTCGGCCTTCTTCGCGGAGACGGTCGGGGCGGTCGGCACGTTGATCCGGCGGGAGACCGCCGACTGGGTGCCGCGGACCCGGCCCTTGGAGTCGGCCACCACGACGGCGTCCCCGCCGACGACGGGCAGGCCGCGATAGGTGCGCTGGTACGCGACGGAGTACAGACCCTTGACCCATGGGGTCACCATCTGCCGCTCGTACCGCTCCTCGGGCCCCTTGGCCAGGGTGTCGAGGCCGCTGGCGGCGGCCCGGTCGGCGGCGGACACCGCGGCCGAGAGGGCGGACGGGGCGGGCGGGGACGGTTCGGCGGACGCCGACTGGCCGCTGGTGACCACCAGCATTCCGGCGAGGACGGCCAGGGTGGTCCCGGCCGTCAACGGTCTGCGTTTCATCGAGGCTCCTTGTGTAGGGGGTCCTCGATCGCGGACAGCAGCGCACGGAGACGCGACGGCGGCGGCCGCCGGTTCCCGGCGCCCGTGATCGAGCGACCGAACACTCACACGTCGCCATGAACTCGTCAATGAACTGCGTTGGCCGCCGAGGGACTTGGCAAGTTTGGTCAAGCCGCGGTGGTGCGATCGCACGACAGCCGGAAACGGGGCCGGGGCTGGGAACGGGATCGGGGCGGGCCGGGAACAGGATCGGGGCCGGGGCTGTCGCCCCGGCCCCGATGTGCGGCCGTTCTGCCCGGATCCGGGCCGACGTGCGGTCAGGGAGCCGGTGCCGCAGGCCCGGTGGTCGCGGTCGAACCGGTCTCGGGGGTGCCGTCCGACCCGTCGTCCGGGGAGAACAGGGTCATCCCCAGGTAAACCGCCGCGATGAAGGCGATCGTGCCGGCGATGGCGCTCGCCACCCGCGGGCGCCGCCTGATCGCCTCGCGCGTACCGGTGAGCGGACGGTCCGGCGCGGCCCGCCGGCCGGACGCCGGCCGCTCGGCCGCGCGCCGCCGGTGGCCACCGGCCTGCTGCGGCAGACGGTATGTCGCCGGGCCCCCGGCCTGTGGGTCGGAACCGGGCGAGGGCGCGAACGCGGGCGCGGGCGCCGGGACATGAGGGGCGCCCGCACCCGGCGGCGGGGTGCGGGGGGCGCCGGTCGCCGCCGGAGGCGCGGGGGAGTACAGCGGGAGCGGCTCGGGCTGTCCCCGCCAGGCACCGCTCTGGAACCAGTCGGCGACCTGCTGTGCGCCGGGCCGGTCCTCGGGCTGCTTCGCCAGCAGCCCCAGCAGATAGGAGTCGAAGGCCGGGGACAGGTCGACGCCCTGCTGACGCAGCGGCACCGGCGCGGTGTCGACATGTTGATAGAGCGTCGCGGTCGCCGTGTCCGAACGGAACGGCGGGCGCCCCAGCAGGAGCTGATAGATCACGCAGCCGAGGGAGTACATGTCGGACGCCGAGCCGGCCGTGCGGCCCAGGGCCCGCTCCGGGGCGAGATAGAGACTGGTGCCGACGATCTGTCCCGTGGTGGTCAGCGCGGCCGAGGGGTCGTCGACGAACTGGGCGATGCCGAAGTCGCCGATCTTGACGGACCCTTCGGCGTCCAGCATCAGGTTTCCGGGCTTGATGTCGCGGTGCACGATGCCCTGGCGGTGGGCGGCGGCGAGCCCGGCGGCCGCCTGACCCGCGATCCGGGCGACCTGTTCGGCGCCGAGCCGTTCCTCCGCCGCGAGCAGATCGCCCAGGCTCCTGCCCTCGACGAGCTCCATCACGAGGAAGAAGCGGTCCTCCCAGGCGCCGAAGTCGAACACGGCCACCAGATGGGGGTGGCTCAGCCGGGCCGCGGTCTGCGCCTCCAGGCGGAACCGGGCGGTGGCCGACTCGTCGGCGTGGTCGCCCAGCAGCAGCTTCACCGCGACCGCTCTGCCGAGCACTTCGTCGGCGGCGCGCCACACCTCCCCCATGCCGCCGCGGCCGATGGGGGATATCAACCGGTACCGACCAGCTACCAGCACCTGTGCACCAATTTCGGATCGTGGGCCGCTTCTGCTGCCACGGCGGCGACCCGACGGGATCGGGGCGAGGTGGGGGGCGCGCGGCAAGATCAGGATATCGGTCCGCCGAACCCCGTCCCGCCCCGTCCCGTACCGTCGGCGGACGGCCGGTCGGCCGACCGGTGTCCCAGGGCCCCTCGGCACGCCGGACCGGCGATCACTTCCGGCCACCGGCCGCCGTGCGCCCCACCGACTCGACGAGCGGCAGCAGCCGGTGCGCGACCCGTTCGCGCAGCGCCACCTCGGTACGGGTCCTGACCACGCCCGGCAGCCGGATCAGCCGCTGGATCACGTCCTCCAGGTGTCCGTTGTCCCGGGCCACCACCCGCGCCAGCAGATCGCCGCCCCCCGTCGTCGAGAACGCCTCGACGATCTCCGGCACCGCGGCGAGCGCCTCGCCCACCTCGTCCAGATGCCCCTGGGTGACCTCCAGATGGACGAAGGCCAGGACCGGATGCCCCAGCGCGGCCGGGGACAGCACCGGTCCCGTGCCCGTGATCACCCCGTCCCGCTCCAGCCGGTCGATCCGGGCCTGGAGGGTGCCCCGGGCGATCGAGAGGATGCGCGCGTACTCGCGGACGCTGGTGCGCGGCTGCTCGATGAGCAACCGCAGGATGCGGGTGTCGAGGGCGTCCACCGCCATGGTTCCGTCGGTCTCTTCCTGGTGGGTCGGTCGGGGCTGCGAATGTACCAACGGTGCGAAAGGCGGGTCTGACGGACATGTCCGGCCCGGCTCGATGTCGTCTCATACCTGTAGTCCCTCAGAGCTACGGAGAAGGTTCACACCCCGGTGGGACGCCGACTACGGAGCGCCGTCCATAACTTCTGTACCCGAAGCCCCAGCCGACCCGGTACGGAAGGAACACCCGTCATGCCGTCCCATCCGCGCGGAACCCGACTGCGCCGCGGCCTGCTCACCGCTCTGGTGGCCGCCTCGGTGGCCGTGCCGGTCTCGGGCGCGGCGGTTCCCTCGGCCGTACCCGCGCCCGCCCCGGCCGCACACGCACCGCTGCACACCGCCGACCCCGGAGCCCTCGCCGAGCGGTACGCCGCGACCCGCGCCGACATCGACGCGGCAGGGCGGGCGGCGGCCCGGCACGAGGACCACGGGCGGGCCGGGGCGCTGCGCGCGATGGCCGGACCCGACCGCCGGTTCCTCTCCTTCGACGGACGCGACGGGGGCCGCGGCGTCGAGGTCGTCGGCGACCTGTCCCGCGCCGAGCGGATCGCCGTGCTGGTCCCGGGCGCGGGCGTCGACCTCGACCACTACTGGCGGCTGCGCAAGGGAGCGCTCGCACTGCGCGAGGAACTGGGCGGGCGGTCGGCCGTCATCGCCTGGCTCGGCTACCGGACGCCGGCCACGGTGAGCACGACCTCGCTGACCTCGGGACGGGCCGCCGAGGCGGCCCCCGGACTGCGTTCGTTCATCGGGGAGTTGAGAACACTGAGACCCACGGCCCGGACCACCCTGCTCTGCCACTCCTACGGTTCCGTCGTCTGCGCGCGGGCCGCGCACGGTCTGCGGGTCGCCGACATCGTCCTGTACGGCAGCCCCGGCACCGGCTACGGGAACGCCGCGGCCCTGAACACCAGGGCCACCGTCTGGGCGGGCCGCGGCAGCGGCGACTGGATCGCCGACGTGCCCCACGTGAAGCTCCGGCTGCCCTTCGCGGACATCGGGTTCGGGACGGACCCGGTCTCGCCCGGGTTCGGCGCCGAGATCTTCGCGGCGGGCTCCGCCGGTCACAGCGACTACCTGCGGAGCGGCTCCGAATCGCTGAGGAACATGGCCCGGATCGTGACCGGGAGGAAGCCCGCGGACGGCGGAGTCGCGGACGCGGCGTCCGCCCCGGCCCCGGGAGGACGCCGTGCATGACCTCGTCCGGCGGATCGACGCCGCCACCCCCGCCGACCGCGACCGCGCCGTCGACGCCCTGCGCGCCGTCGCCATCCTCGGAGTGGTCCTCGGCCACTGGCTGGTGACCGCCCTGGTCGCGGACAGCGGCACCCTGCGCGGCGCAAGCCCGCTCCAGCACCTGCCCGGACTCGTACCGGCCTCCTGGGTCCTCCAGACCCTCGCGCTCTTCTTCCTGGTCGGCGGACAGGCCGCGGCCGGGAGCCACGCCCGCGCCCGGGCCCGCGGCGGGAGTTACGGCCAGTGGCTCCGCGCCCGCATGACCAGGCTGCTGCGCCCGGTGGCCGTCGTACTGGCCGTGTGGACCGTGGCGGCGTGCACGATGCTGGTCTCCGGAACGGACCAGGACACCGTGCGGGCCCTGTGCAAACTGGTCTGGTCCCCGCTGTGGTTCCTGGCGGTCTTCGCGGCGCTGACGGCGGCCACCCCGCTGGTGGCGAGGCTGCACCCGCTCTGGCCGTTCGCCGTCGTGCTCGTCGTCGACCTCTACCGGTTCGGCCTGGACGCGCCCACCGCGTTCGCCTCGGTCAACGTGGCGGCCGGCTGGCTGGTGCCGTACTGCCTGGGCGCGGCGTGGGCACGCGGTGAGCTGCGAAGCCGCCGGACCGGCTGGACCCTGCTGCTCGGCGGGGCCGCGGCCACCGCCGGACTGGTCGGCTGGGGCGGCTACCCCGCCGCCATGGTCGGCGTGCCCGGCACGGAGGTCTCCAACCTCGACCCGCCCACCCTCGCCGTGGTCACCTTCGGCCTCGCGCAGTGCGGTGCGGCGCTGCTGCTGCTCGGCCCGCTGCGCCGGGTGCTGCGACGCCCCGCCGTCTGGGCGGCGGTGGCGGTGCTGAACCTCTCCGCGATGACGGTGTTCCTGTGGCACCAGACCGCGATGATCGCGGTCACCGCGCTCGGCCTGTCGGCGGGCGGGGTCCTGACGGGTCTGCACACCGTCCCCGACCATCCCGGCTGGGTGCTCGCCCGGCTGGCCTGGCTGCCCGTGTTCGCCCTCGCGCTGACGGTCTGCTGGGCGGCGTTCCGGGGCCACGAGCAGGGGCGGTCGCGGAGGAAGAGCCTGGTCGTCCGCGAGGGACGCCCTCGACGGGCGGCGGCACGACGTGCATAAGGTGCGACCCGTGAACCGGGGAGACATGGCGAAGCGGTCGGCGCGGGTGCTGCGGGAGTTGCCCCGTACCCTGCACAAGGACCTCATGACATCGGCCGCCGATCCGAACGGGCGGTACGGGCGGCCGCGTTGGCTGGACTGGCGACCGGTGATCATGGTGCCGCTGGTGCTGCTCGCGGCGGTCCTGCTCGTCGCCAGCACCAACCAGTACACCTTCGAACTCGGGACGGGCCTCCTGCTCGCCCTCCTGTTCGCCGGTGTCCAGTCGGTGGCGTTCGTCGCCGCCCTGTACCGTCCGGTCCCGGCCTGGTGGACGTCGGTGATCGTCATGGTGGTCATCACCCCGTTCGCCGCGAACGCCGGTTCCGGCCGGATGGTGTTCCCCCGGGAGGGGATCGCCATCCCCGACCACGTGGCGTTCCCCTGGAGCGAGGCCAACATCGCGGTGCAGGCCGGTGTGCTGTTCCTGCTCGCCCTGCGGGTACGACCCCGGATCACCGCCGAGGCCCTGACGATCACCGTGCTGGTGGGATTCGCCTGCGGCTCCGCCGTCCCCTGGAGCGACGGCCCCGGCCCCGGGATCGCCGCCGCCGTCCTGCTGGTCGCCGCGGTGATGGGCGCCGCCCTGCGCGGCCTGGTCGTGGCCCGCACCCGGCTCGTCGTGCAGGAGGAGCTCACCGCCGAGGAACGCGCCCGGCGCACCCTGCTGGAGGAACGCAACCGCATCGCCCGGGAACTGCACGACGTGGTCGCCCACCACATGTCGGTCATCTCCATCCAGGCGCAGGTCGTCCCCCACCTGGTCGACAACCCGTCCGACGAACTGCGGGAGAACGTCGAGGGCATCCGCCGCAACGCGGTCGACGCCCTCACCGAACTGCGCCGCGTCCTGGGCGTGCTGCGCTCCGAGGACCCCCTCCCGCAGGCGGCCCGGCACGCCCCGCAGCCCACCCTCGACCGGCTGGACGAACTCATCGGCAACGCGCGGGGGGCCGGGGTCGCGGTCACCGCCGGGACCACCGGGGAGCCGCGCCCGCTGTCCCCGGGCGTCGAACTGTCCGCCTTCCGCATCGTGCAGGAGGCACTCAGCAACGCGATGCGGCACGCACCCGGCGCCCGGGTCCGGGTGGAGATCGGCCACGGTGCTTCCGGGATCACCGTCCGGGTCACCAACACCGCCCCCGACCGGGCGGTGCCGCCCTCGCCGGGCGCGGGCCACGGCCTGCTCGGCATGCGCGAGCGCGCCGCGATGCTGGGCGGCGAGATCGTCACCGGGCCCACCCCGGACGGAGGCTACGAAGTCGTTGCGATACTGCCCGCACAGCCCCCAGCGGGGCACACCGCCCCCGCCGAGCCCACCGAGGACAACCGATGACGGCCATTCGCGTTCTGATCGCCGACGACCAGATGATGGTCCGGCAGGGCTTCACGGTGCTGCTCAACGCGGAACCCGGCATCGAGGTCGTCGGCCAGGCGGTGGACGGCGTCGACGCCGTCGAGAAGGTGGCCGAACTCGACCCGGACGTGGTCCTGATGGACATCCGCATGCCCCGGCTCGGCGGGATCGAGGCGACCCGCAGCATCACCGGACGCGACGGCGCCACCGTCAAGGTCCTCGTCCTCACCACCTTCGACCTCGACGAGTACGTCTACGAGGCGCTGCGCGCGGGCGCGTCCGGCTTCCTCCTGAAGGACGCATCGGCCGACGAACTCGCCCACGCGGTAAGGGTGGTGGCGGCCGGAGAGGCCCTGCTCGCCCCGAACATCACCAAGCGGCTGATCGCCGAGTTCGCCCGGGTGAGCGCCGCGCCGCGCCCCCCGGCGAAGGGCCGCACGGAAAATCTGACGGAACGTGAGACCGAGGTCCTCTCCCTGATCGCGCAGGGCCTGTCCAACACCGAGATCGCCGTACGCCTGGTGGTCGCCGAGCAGACCGTGAAGACCCATGTGGGCCGGATACTGCTCAAGTTGGGGCTGCGCGACCGGACCCAGGCCGCGGTCCACGCCTACGAGACGGGACTGGTGCGCCCGACCGGTTACTGACCCGGCACCACCGGCCCGACACCACCACTGCCACCACCCGTACACGCCGCCTGTTTCCGCCTGCCCGGAAACGGGCGCCCGCCCGGAGACATCCGCCTGCCCGAAAGCGGCCGTGCGGCGCCGAACCCTGCCGTACGGACCGCGCCCGGCCGCCCCGTCCCGACATCCGAACACGGTGCGAAACCGCGCCGCCACGGTGCGAAACCGCACCCGCGCCCGCCTCCCGCGGACCGACCGATCCCGTCCAGCCGAAGGAACCGACACACCCATGGGCTCCACCCTCGTCATCACCAACGACTTCCCGCCCCGCCAGGGCGGCATCGAGACCTTCGTCCACGCGATGGCCACCCGCGTGCCCGACGACGACGTGGTCGTCTACACCTCGCACGAGCCCGGCGACACCGCCTACGACGCGCGGCTCCCGTTCCCCGTCGTGCGGGACCGCAGCCGCATGCTGCTGCCGACCCGCCGGGCGACCCGCAGGGCCGTCGAGATAGCCCGGAGCCACGGCTGCGACCGGGTCTGGTTCGGGGCGGCCGCCCCCCTGGCCCTGATGGCACCGGCCCTGCGCCGCAGCGGCGTGCGGCGCATCGTGGCCACCACGCACGGCCACGAGATCTGGTGGGCCCGGACCCCCGGCGCGCGCGGACTCATGCGCCGGATGGGCCGGGGCGTCGACGTCGTCACCTACCTGGGGCAGTACACGCGAGACCGGATCGAACCCGCCCTCGGCCCGGGGGTGCGGATGAGCCGGCTGGTGCCCGGCGTCGACGCCGAGGCGTACCGGCCGCCCGCCGACGCCGCGACGGACCTGCGGGCCGGACTCGGCCCGGACGGGTCGCGCGTCATCCTGTGCGTCGCCAGGCTCGTCCCCCGCAAGGGCCAGGACATGCTGATCCGGGCCCTGCCCCTGATCCGGAGCAAGGTGCCCGAAGCGGTGCTGGTGGTGGTCGGGCAGGGCCCCGACGAGGCCCGGCTGCGCAAACTGGCCGAACGCCACGGCGGGGGAGCCGTCCGCTTCGTGGGCGGTGTGTCGCACACCGACACGCCCCCCTACTACGCCGCGGCGGACGTCTTCGCGATGCCGTGCCGCACCCGCAGGGCCGGACTGGAGGCCGAGGGGCTCGGGATCGTGTTCCTGGAGGCGGCGGCGAGCGGGCTGCCGGTGGTCGTCGGCGACTCGGGCGGCGCCCCGGACACCGTGCTCGACGGCAGGACCGGCCGGGTCGTGGACGGCACCGACCACACGGCCGTCGCCGAGGCGCTGACCGGGATGCTCCTCGACCCCGACCGGGCCGCGATGGGCGCCGCCGGCCGTGCCTGGGTCGAGGAGACCTGGTCCTGGGAGGCGTCGGCCCGCCATCTGACCCACCTCCTGACCCCCGTCGGGGAGCGGACGCCGACGGCACCGGCGGACACGCCCTGACCCGGCCGTCCCCGCCGCGGGAGCGCCGTCCCGTCGCCGCCGGTCCGCGGTGCGACGGGACGGCCCGGACGCGGCACGCGGCCAGTCCGTTGGCCTACCCGTGGTGCGCCGGACGACCGGTTCACTGTGCCAATGGCCCACCGCTTTCGTACCGAGTTGAGCCATGATTCGGAAAGATGTTGTGATGTACCCGTCGATGGCGCTGCGGATCTCCGCGGCGCCTTTTTCATGCCGGTGCACGGAGCCGGTGCGCTGAAGCGGGAGCATGCGGTGCTGAAGAGGATGTTCGTTTCCCCGGACCCGGGCCGGGCGCGGCTGCGCGGCGCCCTCCGGGCCGTCCTCGGCATCGGAGCGGCCGTCGCGCTGTGCGGACTGGCCGGCCACTCGCTCGTCGCGGCCATCACCGGCGGGCTCGCCGCGCTGCTGGCCATGTTCACCGTGCTGGACACCACGGTGCGGGGCCAGGCGGTCACGACGGCCCTGCTGCCCGTCGTCGGTTTCCCCGTGCTCGCCCTCGCCGCGGGGCTGCACGACCACCCGGTGGCCCGCGACGCGGTCTTCCTCGCGATCGTGGGTGCGGGTGTGTACGCCCGGCGCTGGGGGCCGCGCGGCCACTCGCTCGGCGTGTTCGCGTTCATGGCCTTCTTCACCGCGCAGTTCCTCCACACCCTGCCGGGACAGCTGCCCGAGCTGTACACCGCGATCGCCCTCTCGCTGCTCGTCTCGTCGACCGTCCGCTTCGGACTGTGGTGCTACGAGCGGCGGCAGCCGCCCGCCGTCGCGCTCGCCCCGGTGACCGGCCGGGGCCTGGCCAGGGCGACCACGCGCCAGGCGGTCCAGGCGACCGTCGGCGCCGCCCTCGCCCTCGCGGCGGGACTGCTCCTCTCCGAGGAGCGGTGGTACTGGGCCGTGGGCGCCACCTGGTGGGTGTTCGTGAACACCGCATCGCGCGGCGAGACGCTGGTGCGCGGCTTCCGCCGGATCCTGGGAACGCTGATCGGCGTCCCCGTCGGCCTGGCCGTCGTCGTCCCGCTGCACGGGGCGCCCGTGCCCACCGCGATCCTCGTCGCCGCCGGGGTCTTCGGCATCTTCTACACCGCGGCGGTCTCCTACACCTGGATGGTCCTCTCGGTCACGGTGATGGCCGGCGCGCTCTACGGACTCCTCGGCGTACTGGACCCGGCGCTGCTCGCGCTGCGGCTGGCGGAGACCGGCGTGGGCGCGCTCGGCGCGATGCTCGCGGTGCTCCTCGTACTGCCCGTCACCACGCACGCCACGACCGACGCCTGGATCCAGCGGGCACTGCGCTGCGTGCACGCCTGCACCGCGGAGGCCGCCGCCCGGCTCTCGGGATCGCCCACCGCGGACCCGGCGGCCCGGATCGCCGAACTGGAGGCGCTCCTGGGCCGGGTACGGCTGTCCCTGGCCCCGCTGGTCCACCCGCTGAGCCCGCTGCGCGCCCGCCGGGTCCGCGCCGGGCAGGTGCTCGCGCTGCTGGACGACTGCGCCCGCGAGGTGCGCGGCCTGGCCTCCGTCGCGGCCGACCCGGAAGCCAGCCACGACGCCCGGCTCGCCGCCGCCTGCTGGCGCGTGGAGGCGTCCGTGGAGGCCCTGACGACCCCGAAGCAGCCGCACGGGGCGGACACCGCGCCGAGCCTCCCGCCGCACCCGGCCGCGGCCGGGCCCGCGCTCGCCCATCTGCACGGCCTGGAACGGGCGCTCGCCGAACTCGCCGCACCGCTGCGCTCCGACCCCGGGGCGCCACTGGTCGGAGCGTGAGACACCCCGCCGCCCCGGCCGACGGCCGAGGCGCTGGTCCGTACCAAGGCGGTCACTGCTACCGTCGCCCCGGAAGATCACGGCCGCACGCACGGCCGTGATCAGTCGGCTGAGAGGGGCAGTGCGATGGGCAGCGACAGCGGTGCGACACGGGCGTTCATCGGCTCGTTCACCTCGGCGGGCGGACCGGGGATCACCGTCGCCGCCGTGGACGGGGAGTCCGGGGCGCTGACCGCCCTCGGCGCCACGGACGCGGTGCCCGACCCCTCGTACCTCGCCCTCGGCCGGGGCACGGGACCGGACGGCGGCGTGCTCTACGCGGTCAGCGAGACCGAGGACGGCGCGGCTGCCGCGCTGGACGTCACCGGCGACGTACCACGGCCGATCGACGGAACCCGACCGGTGGACGGCGGCGGCCCGACCCATCTGGCACTCGCGGGCGGCCACCTGCTCACCGCCAACTACAACTCCGGCAGCGTCACCGCCCTGCCCGTCCGGGCGGACGGTTCGCTCGGCCCGGCCGCGTCCGTGCTCCGGCACGAGGGCAGCGGCCCGAACCCCGACCGCCAGCGGTCCCCGCACGCCCACCAGGTGCTGCCGGACCCGTCGGGGAACTGGGTCCTGTCCGTGGACCTGGGGACCGACTCCGTACGCATCTGCGCACTCGACCCGGCCACCGGGGCGCTGCGGCCGCACGGCGAGACGCCCCTGCGGCCGGGCACGGGCCCGCGCCACCTGGCCTTCCACCCCGCGGGCGGCCACGCCTACGTCCTGAACGAACTGGAACCCACCGTCACCACGTGCCGGTGGAACGCCGCCGCCGGAGTCCTGGAGCCGGTCGGGGAGACGCCCGTGCTGCCGGACGGGGCATCGGCGGACGGCGACACGGTGACGTACCCGTCCGAGGCGGTCGTCTCGCACGACGGACGGTTCCTCTGGACCGCCAACCGGGGACACGACAGCATCTCCGTCCTCGCGCTCGACGGAACCGGCGAGCGGGTCGCCCCGGTCACGACCGTGGACTGCGGCGGGCACTGGCCGCGCGACCTCGCGCTCGACCCCACCGGGCGACGGCTGTACGCGGCCAACGAGCGGTCCGGGGACGTCACCTGGTTCGACATCGACCCGGAGACCGGCGTCCCGGAGCGCGCCGGCTCACTGGACGTCCCGGCCGCCTCCTGCGTGGTCTTCGGCTGAGACCGCACCCCGTACACGACACGATCGCCGTGCGGGACCGGAGGACCGGTCCCGCACGGCGATCGTGGACGGCCGGGAACCCCCGGCACCGGGTCAGTGCGCCTGGGCGCCCTGCGGCGTCACCGGCGTGATCCCGAGCGTCGTCATGTACATCGACAGCACGAGCTTGCCGATCGCCGGGTACGCGCCGAGCGGCTCGGCCGTGGCGCAGCCGGCCTCCTTCGCGGCGGCGTCCAGCAGCCCCTCGGCGATCTCCGGACCGACCAGGTACGGTGCCACCGCGAGCTGCACCGAGCCGGACGCGGTGAGCTGCTCGGCGATCGACGCGACGGAACCCTCCACGTCGAGCGCCGCGGCCATCACGGGCACCGCCAGCCGGGCGGCCAGCAGCATGCCGGTGATCCCGGCGGCCTGCACGGCCTCCTCGCCGCCCACCGTGGCCAGCACGATGCCGTCGGCGGCCGTGGCCACCGTGAAGAGCCTCGCCCGGTCGGCGCGGGCCAGCCCGGCCTCGGAGAGGCGTACGTGCAGCGCCTCGGCGAGCAGCGGGTGCGGGCCCAGCACGTCGGTCAGCTCGGCCTGCGTGCCGCTGTCCATCACCGCCTGCCGTATCCGCCGGATCAGGGCGCTGTCGGGCCCCGCGAGCAGCGGTACGACGACGGCGGACGGCCCCTCGGGCTCGGCGACCTCGCGGCCCGCTGCCTGCGCCTGCTCGTAGCGCGCGACGCGCTCGGCGGCGCAGTGGGCGAGCACGGAGGAGAGCGCCGGGTACTCGGCGTCGTCACCGTCGAGGTAACCGATCCGGGCGTTGAGGCCGGGCAGCTCGGAACGGGCGATGCTGATCACTTCCTCGGCCAGACCGCGGGTGGCCGAGGAGGGGGTGCCGGGGACGGCGAGGACGAGCGCGGCGGCGCCCTCGGGTGCGACCACGGGCTCCGGGCGGCGGTGCCGTCCGGACTGGCGAGGTCGCGGCATTCGTACAGGCAGGCCGGAAGCGGGCCCAGTGGGGGTGCTCATGGCGCCGCATGCTACTGGTTTTGGGTGCGCCTCTGTTCGGGGAGGGCCCGGACGGGCGACATCTGTCCCCTTTTATCCGATGAGTGGCATAACAGTTAACTGTCCTGCTCTGTCGTCTCCTGCTCGAATCCTCGCGCAGGCCCGTCACCAGGCACGCCGAGCAGTGTCGGATGGCGGGGCAGCAGCAGGTTCCCGGCCGCCAGCGCCCGGGCGATGACGAGCGCGCCCGTCAGCGGATCACCCGAACCGGGGACCACCCGTGCCCGCGGGAGCCGGCGCGCCAGTTCCTCGCGCAACGGCCGCAGCAGCGGATCGCCCATCCGGAACAGGCCGCCCGTCAGCGCCACCTCGCACGGCTCGCCGTCCGCCCCGGCCTCGGGGCACACCGCCGCGGCCGCGTCCGCGACGTGCCCGGCGGCCTCGCGCAGGATGCCCGCGGCGACCGGGTCGTCCCCGGCGCACGCCGCGACCTCGGGCGCGAACGAGGCCAGCACGGCGGGCCGGTCGGTACGCGGATAGAGCAGCCCCGGCAGTTCCGGCGCGGGTCCGAACACCGCCTCCAGCCGGGCCAGCAGCGCGGCGGACCCGCCGCGCCGCCCGTCGTGGGCGCGCATGGCCGCCTCCAGCCCGGCCCGGCCGATCCAGGCACCGCCGCCGCTGTCGCCCAGCAGGTGCCCCCAGCCGTCGGCCCGGCGCCAGCTCCGCAGGTCCGTACCCAGCGCGATCATGCCCGTGCCGCCCGCGACGACGGCGCCCGGACGCTGGCCGACCGCTCCCGCGTACGCGGTCACCGCGTCGGCGGCGAGGGCCAGTCGCCGCACCCCGAGTGCCTTCTCCAGGGCCGACGGCAGCTCCGCGCGCAACTGTCCGCCGAGCGTCGCCATCCCGGCGGCGCCGATCGCCACGGCCCCGATCCCGCGGTCGTCCGCGCCGCCGTGCTCCCGGAGCAACCGGCGGGCGGCGGGCAGCAGTTGTTCCAGCAGGTGGTCCGCGTCGATCCCGGCGGGGCCGGTGCGCACCGGCCCGGCGCAGACCGTCGTCGCCACCGGACCGGACGCGTCGACCGTGCCCAGCGCCACCCGCAGCCCCGAACCGCCCGAGTCCACGCCGAGCACGTACGGCCCCGGTGCCGCAGCGGTGCTTTCCGGCGAACGCCTGGCTGAGCTCATGGACCGGCTCCAACGGGGAAGGGGATCACGACGGCGGCAGCCTATCCCCACCCCCGCGGGCCGGAACCGGGGGAGCGGCCGTCGCGCCGGCCCGGGCGGCTCCGGGCCGATGTGGGGTGATGCGGGCCGATGCGGGTGGGAACGGACGGGAGTTGTCCGACTACGCCGGTAGAGTGATCCACCGTGGCACCACGACCCTTGAATGAAGTAGTAGAGCCCGGTTGGGCCGAGGCACTCGCCCCCGTGGCCGGACGCATCGCCGCGATGGGCGATTTCCTGCGGGCGGAGGTCGCGGCGGGCCGCACCTACCTGCCGGCCGGGGCGAACGTCCTGCGCGCGTTCCAGCAGCCCTTCGACGAGGTGCGCGTCCTGATCGTCGGTCAGGACCCCTACCCGACACCCGGAATGGCGATGGGACTGAGCTTCTCGGTGGCCCCCGAGATCCGCCAGGTGCCCGGCAGCCTGGAGAACATCTTCCGGGAACTCCATACGGACCTGGGCCTGCCGCGCCCGTCCAACGGCGACCTGACGCCCTGGACACGCCAAGGGGTGCTGCTGCTGAACAGGGCGCTCACCACGGCCCCCCGCAAGCCGGGCGCCCACCGCGGCAAGGGCTGGGAGGAAGTGACCGAACAGGCCATCCGGGCACTGGCCGCGCGCGGCAAACCACTGGTGTCCGTGCTGTGGGGGCGCGACGCCCGCAACCTGCGGCCGTTCCTCGGCGACTACCCGGCGATCGAGTCCGCGCACCCCTCGCCCATGTCGGCGGACCGCGGCTTCTTCGGCTCGCGCCCGTTCAGCCGCACCAACGAACTCCTGCTCGGCCAGGGCGCCCCGGCGGTGGACTGGCGACTGCCGTAGCGCGACCGCGAGAGCACCGCGCCGGACGACACGACGCGCCTTCCCGGACCGGCATGGAACGGAACGGCACGGACCCGGCCTCCCCGCGGAGGGGCCGGGTCCGCGGGGGAGGGGCGTCGTGGGCGGGGCGGGACCGGTCGCACGGACCGGTCGACGGTGGTGGTCAGGTGCCGATGACCGCCGCCCGCACGCAGAAGACGTCCGGCAGGTGCGAGGCGAGTTGCTGCCAGCTGTCCCCGTCGTCCGCGCTCGCGTACACCTCGCCGTTGCGATTGCCGAAGTAGACGCCCGCCGGATCGGCGTCGTCCGTGCACAGGGCGTCCCGCAGCACCGTGCCGTAGTGGGAGCCGTCGGGCAGACCGGCCGACAGCGGCTCCCAGGTCCCGCCCGCGTCATCGGTACGGAACACCCGGCAGCGGTGCTCGGCGGGCACCCGGTCGGAATCGGCGTTGATCGGGAAGACGTACACCGTGTTCGGACGATGCGGGTGCGCGGCCGCGGCGAAACCGAAGTCCGAGGGCAGACCCCGCCCGATGTCGGTCCAGTTGTCCCCGGAATCGTCGCTGCGGAACACCCCCCAGTGGTTCTGGAGATAGAGCCGGTCGGGGTCGACCGCGTCCCTGGTCACCTTGTGGACGCACTGGCCGAACTCCGGATTCGGATCGGGCAGGAAGACCGCCGACACCCCCTTGTTCGCCGGGGCCCAGCTCGCGCCGCCGTCCCTGGTGCGGAACACTCCGGCCGTGGACACCGCGACGGTCACGGCGTGGGCGTCCCGCCGGTCCGTCAGGACGGTGTGCAGCCCCTCGCCGCCACCGCCGGGCACCCACTGCGAACGCGTCGGGTGCTCCCACAGCGGACGGACCAGCTCGAACGACTCCCCGCCGTCCTCGGACCGGAACAGCGCGGCGGGTTCCGTACCCGCGTACACGACGTCGGGCGCCTCCGGGCCCGCCGGGTGCAACTGCCAGACCCGCTCCAGCGACGCCCCGGTGAACCCGGGGAACTTCACGGCCGGTTGCCGCGGCTCCACCCACGTCCCGCCCAGGTCGTCGGAGTGGAAGACCGACGGGCCCCAGTGCGAACTGTCGCCGCCGACCAGCAGCCGGGGGACCTTCCTCCGGGTGTCGATGGCGACCGAGTAGATCGCCTGGGAATTGAAGTGCGGGCCGTCGAACTCCCACGCGCCATCGTGCCTGCGGCCGATGAAGAGTCCCTTGCGGGTGCCCACGGTGAGCAGTACGTCGGTCATGACCGAACCTCCCGAAACGCCGTTGTGTCGGATAAGGGTCAGTCTGCACCCCGCCACTGACACTGGCCCGCAGGGCGGTACCGGCATCCGGGGTCTGTCGCGGCCGGGGCGGTGCGAGTACGGTGCGGGCAGGCGCGGAAAGCGCTTGCCGAGTGTTCGGACTGCGGGCTCCCGCCCGGACGGAAGACGGAGGAGCGACTGTGCCCACCTTCGAGGGGCTGCCCGGCGCCGTCGCGGTGTCCCACCTGCGGGTCTACGACTGGCCCACCGCGGACGGCCTGCGCGGCGGGACGCCCCATCTCCACCTCACCTGCTCCGAGGGGTACGTGGTGGTCGGGGGCGCGGGCTCGGTGCAGACCCTCACCGCCTCGGGATTCCGGCGGACACCGCTGTCGCCCGGTGCGTTGGTCCGGTTCGCGCCGGGCACGATCCACCGGCTCGTCGACGAGGACGGGCTGCGCGTCGTCGTCCTGATGGAGAACAGCGGGCTGCCCGAGGCGGGCGACGCCGTGCTCACCCTGCCGCCGGAGCATCTGACGGACCCGGAGACCTACCGGGCGGCGGTCGCCCTGCCCGTCGACGGCTCCGAGGCGGAACGGGAACGGGCCGCCCGGGCCCGCCGCGACCTCGCGATCGAGGGCTTCCTCGCCCTGCGCGAGTCCACCGAGGCGGGCGACCCCGCCCCGCTCGCCGCCTTCCACCGGGCCGCAGCCGCGCTGGTGCGCCCCCGGATCGAGGACTGGCGCGGCCGCTGGCGGCGGGGAGCCGCCGCCGCTGCCGCGGCGACCGGCGAACGGCTCGACGCACTGGAGCGCGGGGACGGCGGTTACCTCGCCGACGCCCGCGTGCACGCGGAACGGCCCTCCGAACACGGGAAGTTCGGCATGTGCGGCCACCTGGACGTCTACCGGGGATGACCGGCCGGAGCCTCACGGCCACGGCGCCGGCCCCGGTTCCGGGCCGGATGCGGGCAGAGGTCGGACCCGTGCGTCGGCGTCGGCGTCGACTTCGGGGCGGGACGGGGCGGAACGGGTCAGCACCCGGGTCGTGCCGCCGTCGTCCTCCACCATGTCCCGGACGTGCCGGAACCCGATCCGGCCCAACAGGGCCAGGGACGCGGCGTTCTCGGCGTCCACCGTGGCGTGCACCTCGGGGAGCCCGAGCGTGCCGAGGCCGTAGCCGGTCAGCACCTCCGCGATCTCGGTGCCGAACCCGCGCCCCCACGCGGTGGCGGCCAGCGCGTAGACGATCTCGTGGCCGCCCACCTCCTCGGACGGCTTGATCTCGGCGTGCCCGACGAACCGGCCCTCGTGCCGGACCGCCCACACGTCGAACAGGTCCCGCGCGTACACCTTGCTGAAGATCCGCCCGAACAGGGCGCGGTCCTCGGCCTCGGTGCAGGGTCCGTTGCCCATCCAGCGGGAAACCCGGATGTCCTGGAAGAGCGCGACGAAGTCCTCCTCGTCGCCGGGCGTGTACGGCTCCAGACACAGGCGTGCGGTGCTCAGGGCAGGGGGCGTCATGACCGGTGACGCTACGCAGGGACACGGCCGGCCCGCAACGGACATTTCCCGTGGCCGGCGGGCGGACGCCCCACGGCCGGGCGGACGGTGGGATTCCGTCGCGACGCCCACCGGACGGCGGCCCGGCGTTGTCAGTGGCGGCCCGTACGGTCGGGAGCCATGGAACCGGTGACATCGCCGTGGGAGTCGCGGGAGCGGGTGGAGTACGTCCAGGGGCTCGTCGACAAGGGCGACCCCGCGGCGCTGTCGCACGCCCTGCTCCTGCCGGGGAGCGGATGGTGGGACGACGGCCTGGGAGTCATGGCCGTGCTGCGGGGTCTGCCGGAGGGCCAACGCCTGGGTCTGGCCCGGTCGTTCGCCGAGCACATGGCCTCGGAGCGGATCGGCACCGATGCCGGGAGGCGCGCCGCGGTGCTGCTCGCCGCCGTGTCGCGCGGCTTCGCGGAACGCTCCTGGTGCGACGCCTGGGAGGCGCTGCTGAGGGACAAGGCGGACCGGCTGTGGTCCTGCGGGACGGAGGACGACCTGTGGACCTGCGCCCACGCGCTGCTCGACGCGGGCAGGCAGCCGCACGACGAGGTCGTCGGACTGCTCCGCCGCTCCGCCCTGGAGGGCTCCTGGCCGCGGGAGTGCGTGGAGCCCGTGCTCGGCCGGCTGCGCGGACCCGTGCTCAGCCCCGGTGACCGCTGGGCCGACCGGGTCCTCGCCGAACTGCCCGCGCTCGGCGGTCCCTGGCACGCCCTCGTGGAGCACGCGCTGCGCGCATCGGCCAGGCGCCCCGCCCGGTCCTGGGACCGCCGGGCGCTCGCCCTCACCGATCCGCTCGGACCCGGACGGGTCCGGGACACGGTGATCCCCTGGCTGGACCTCGCCGCCGAGGGCGGAGGCCGCGACGACGGCGCCTACGACCCGTACAACCTGCCCGCGCTCGTGGGCCTCGTACGGCTGCTCCCGCTGCTCCCGCCGTGCCCCGGAACGATCCGCGTCCTCGGCGCCCTGGTCGAACGCCCTCCTCTGCGGACCTCCTCGACCGGCGCGGCCGTACGCGCCCTGGCCGGCCTCCCGCACGACCTGGGCCGACCCGAACTGCACCGGCTGTCCACCCGCGTCGGGCACAAGCTGACCCGCAGGCAGATACGCGAGGCGCTGGAGTCCTGAACGCCGACCCCGAGCGCCGGTGTCGCCGCGCCCCGTCCACCGGCTCGGCATCCGGAACGGCCCGACCCCACATTCGGCCTCGGCCGAACAGTCTTCCCGGCCGCCGTGGGCTGCTGCGACCTTTCTCGTACACCGAGGCAAGAACGGGATATGGCAACTCATATGCCGCTTGCTCTCCACAAGAGAGGGGATTTCCCATGAAGTTCAACCGTTCCCGGATCGGGAAGATCGCAACCGGCGTGATCGGCACCGCGATGATCGCCGGTTCCGCCGCCCTGGCCGCTCCCGCCACCGCGGCACCGGCGGATGGATCCGCAGCGACCAAGTACTGCGCGAAGGTGGTGGGGCAGAAGGACGCCTCCGGGAAGCTGGAGACGCTCCGCGAGTCGTGCTCGTCGAACTCCCCGGAAGAGGCCCGCCGGGGTCTTCGTGCCGCCGCGTCGACGAAGCTGATGACGTGGTACTCGGACGGCGGCTACAAGGGCAAGATGGTGTCCGACATCTACGGCGACTACGGGACGTGCGACGGCGCGGGGTACGGGTTCGAGCCCAGCGACGACTGGAAGGACAGCCTTTCGTCGATCAGGGGATACGGCCAGTGCAACAAGCTCAAGCTGACCAACATCGCAAAGACCCACTCGAAGTCCTTCACCCTCCCGGAGAGCTTCGGTGACGAGATCTACAACAACAACGTCGGCTACGTGAAGATCTGGCACGCCTGAGCCGACGGTTCCGGAATCCGTTTCCGGCGGAGGCCGCCCGCCGTGCGCTTCCCGCGCGCGTCGGGCGGCCCGGGCGGTCCGACGACGCGGCGTCGTCCATGACGGCGACCGGACGGCGGCGTCGACCGGGGGAGCGGTCCGGTGTCGGCCCCTTCCCGGTGGAGGGGCGCCCGTGTGCTGGAATCCGGGTGACCGGACCGGCGGGCGGACCGGGCGAGGAACGGAGAGTGCGGCGATGACGGGCGGACACGGCGGCGGGTTCGAGGACGGCGACGGGCGCGGGGCGTCCCTGGAAGTGGTTCCCGCCGGGGCGCGGGTCGGGCTCAGGGCCTCTGCGCCGTCGGGCGGGCTCTCGTTGAGCTGCACCCCCGACCGGGCCCGGGAACTGGCGGCGGCCCTCGTCCGTGCGGCGGACGAGGCCGAGAGGGTCCGGCCGGCGGAGCCCGTCACGGTCAGGGCGCGCGAGCTGCGGCGCGGGGACGTGCGGGACGGCGACCGGACCATGACGGTGGAGGAGATCAGGGTCGACGGGGCCACCGCGCACGTCACCTGGAGGTCGGGCGCCGGGCGCAGCTGGACCCAGGCGTACGACGCGGACGCCGGCATCGCGCTGCGGCAGCGGGCCGGAGGCGGGTGACGGAGTTCCCCCGGCCACCCGGCCGGACCCTCCCTTGTACGAGAGGCATCGTAATTTGACGGACGTCGTAGTACGGTGTGTATCGTACTAACGATTCTTCCGTACCCGTCGAAACGGAGTCCGACGTGAGTGCCCTCTTCGAGCCCTACACCCTGCGGTCGCTCGTCATTCCCAACCGGGTCTGGATGGCACCCATGTGCCAGTACAGCGCCGCTCCCGTCGGGCCGGACGCGGGCGTCGCGACCGACTGGCACTTCGCCCACCTCGCGGCGCGGGCCATCGGCGGCACCGGGCTCATCATCACCGAGGCGACGGCCGTCAGCCCCGAGGGCCGGATCAGCCCCGCCGACCTCGGCATCTGGAACGACACCCAGGTCGCCGCCCTCCGTCGCATCACCGACTTCATCAAGGGGCAGGGCTCCGTCCCCGGCATCCAGCTCGCGCATGCCGGACGCAAGGCGTCCACGGCGGCTCCCTGGCTGGGCGGGGCCCCGGTCGGACCCGAGGCGCACGGCTGGACGCCCGTCGGCCCCAGCCCGCTGCCCTTCGACGACGGCCACCCCGTGCCGCACGAGCTGACCACCGAGGAGATCCGGGGCGTCGTCGACCAGTTCCGCGACGCGGCGCGCCGCGCGGTCGAGGCGGGGTTCCAGGTCGCCGAGGTGCACGGTGCGCACGGGTACCTCATCGGCGAGTTCCTCTCCCCGCACAGCAACCGGCGCACCGACGAGTACGGCGGCAGCTTCGAGAACCGCGCCCGCCTCGCGCTCCAGGTCGTCGACGCGGTCCGTGAGGTCTGGCCGGAGGAGCTGCCGGTCTTCTTCCGTATCTCCGCGACGGACTGGCTCACGGAGAACGACGAGGACGAGCGCGAGGGCTGGACCGTCGACGAGACCGTGCGGCTGGCCGGGGAGCTCCAGGCGCACGGCGTCGACCTGCTGGACGTCTCCAGCGGCGGCAACGCCCCGCACGCCCGCATCGAGACCGGACCGGGGTACCAGGTGCCGTTCGCCGAGCGGGTCAGGAACGAGACCTCGCTCCCCGTGGCGGCGGTGGGCCTGATCACCGAACCGCAGCAGGCCGAGAAGATCCTCACCGAGGGGCGGGCGGACGCGGTGCTCCTCGGGCGCGAACTGCTGCGCAACCCGTCGTGGGCCCAGCAGGCGGCCCGTGAACTGGGCGCCGACATCCATGTCCCGGACCAGTACCTCCGGGCGGTCTGACCGGGCCCTCCGGCCGATCACTCCGGAGGCCCCGCGCTCCGGAGGCCCCGCGCATCGGAGGGGCCGCGAGCCGGAGAGCCCGCGGGCGGGCGGATCCGCGGGCCGGGGGAACCGCCCCGGCCCGCGGGTCCGGTCCGGCTACTTCAGGTACGGGCCCGCCGTGCCGATCTTGCCCGGGGCCGCGTTGTCACCGCCCAGGTCGAGGACGTAGACCCGGAGGTTGCCCTTGCCGGGCGCCGCGACCGAGAGCCTGCCGTCCGACACCACCCGGGTGTCCCCGGTGACGGCGTCCTTGTAGGTGCCGTTGGGGATCCCGGTGTACGTGGCGCCGCCGGTGACGGTCACCAGCGCGAAGCTGTCGACCCCGCTCGCGGCGTCGGTGTAGCGGCGCTTGTACGCCATGGAGCCGGTGATGCCCTCGGTGGAGTACTGGCCCATCTGCAGCGCGGGCACGGCACGCCGGATCCCGTTGAGCCGTTGCAGATGCTTGACCAGCGGCTTCTCCAGCGTGCGGGCGACCTCGCCGGTGGCCGACGAGACCTTGCCGAAGTCGGATGCCGCGACCGTGCCGGCGAGGTGGTCGCCGTAGTACGCCCGGCCGGTGGTCGCCAGCGGGCAGCTGGGCCCGCAGTCGATCTTCCTGCCCGCCTGGAACTCGATCTCGGAGCCGTAGTACAGGGTCGGGATCCCGCGGAACGTCCACATCAGCGACATGTTCTCGGCCCAGGCGTCGGTGCCGCCCGCGTAGCGCTCGCTGCTCTTGTTGGGGCCGTAGTCGTGGCTGTCGACGTACACGACGTTGTACGTCGCGTCGTTGTAACTGTCGTCGGAGTCCTTGCCGTTGTTGTACGCGTTGGTGGCGTCACCGAAGTTCATGTGCATCCGCATGTCGATGACGTTCATGCCGGAGAACCGGCTGCGGTCCGGTGTCCGGTAGGTGTTGCCGTCCAGGAAGGCGTTGGCGGACGTGGGCTGGGAACCGGTGCCCTGCTGCTGCTCGTAGTCGTACATCTCCAGGGCGGCCTTCGCGTCGTCGGCGTCGTACTCCTTGCGCTCCTTCCAGGTGTAGAACTGCGCCGAGTGGTTGACCGAGCCGCGGTTCCACTTGTCGTTGACGAAGGCGGCGACCTCGCCGAAGACGAAGAAGTTCTTCGCGGCCTGCGCGCCGAACCGCGAGTCGACACGTTCCTGGATCGCGGGCAGGAATCGGCGGTTCCAGGTGGTGCGGGGGATGTGCACGGCGGTGTCGACGCGGAAGCCGTCCACCCCCATGTCGATGTACTTGTCGTAGGCGCCGATCAGATAGTTCTGGACGGGTGCGCTCTCGGTGTCGAAGTCGGCAAGGTCCTCGTGCAGCCAGCAGCTGCGCGCGTCCTCGCCCTCCCAGTTGCCGATCCAGCAGTTGTGGTAGTACGCCTTCGGGAACATGCCGGAAGTGGGGTTCGGCCACTGGCAGTTGTAGAGCCTGTACCCCTCGGGTGAGGTTCCGCCCGTGGGCTTGCCCCAGTTGAGACAGGTGTTGCCGGAGGGTTCGGCGGTGGACCAGAGGTCGCCGTTGTAGTACGACTTCCCCGACTTGGTCTCGACGCTCACGCCGTCGTACTCGAAGCCCTCGTTCCTCTCGTCGTAGTACCAGCTCCACTGGTCGTCGCGGACCCCGTACACCGTCGGCGTGAACAGGCCCTTGGCGCCCCAGCGCGAGGAGTGGTTGTAGACGACGTCCTGGTAGATCTTCATGCCCTTGGCGTGGGCGGCGTTGATCAGGTCCTGGTACGAGGCGCCCGCGGACTCCAGCCGGCCGTCCACCTCGTAGAAGTCGTAGCCGTGATAGCCGTGGTAGTCGTAGTCGGACCGGTTCAGCACCACCGGGGTGATCCAGACGGCGGAGAAGCCCAGCCCCTTGATGTAGTCGAGCCGTTCGACCAGGCCCTTGAAGTCGCCGCGGAACATCGGGTCGTCGTTGGCCGCGTTGCCGGACTTCACGTGCTGGCTGCCGCCCCGGTTGTTGGAGGGGTCGCCGTCGTTGAACCGCGCGGTGAGCACGAAGTAGATCGGGTCCTTGCGCGGGTCGGTGCCCAGGGGCTTCCCGGCGGCCGGTGTGGCGGGCCGTTCCCCGGTGGTCGCGGTGGCGGGGGCCGAAGCCGCGGACACGTTGCCCGCCGCGTCCACCGCCCTCACCGTGTAGCTGTAGGCCGTCCGCTCCTCCAGGTCCGTGTCGGAGTGGACGGTGGAACCGACGTCGACGACCGTCGTTCCCCTGGTGCCGCCGGTCCGGGTGACCTGGTACTTGGTGACGCCCCGGTCGTCGGTGGACGGCTCCCACGTCAGTACGACCGACACCCCGTCCGCGTCGGCGGCGACCTTCGTCGGCACGGACGGGGCCTCGGTGTCGGCCGGCTCCTCGGCGCACGGGTCCTCGGCGTCGGCGGTGACCGTGCCGTTCTCGACCGTCGAGACGCCCGCCGGGATCGTGTAGTCACGGCCGCCGTTGTTGTCCCAGACCCCGTTGCCGTTGTTGAACGCGGCCCGCAGGGAGGCCCCTTCGGGGAGATCGACGGACCGCTTCGTCCAGCCGGTGCAGGCCGGCTCCATGCCCACGCCCGGGACGGTGGTCCACGTCCCGCCCGAGGGCTGGTAGTGGATGTTGGTGGTGGTCCAGCCGACCGTCGCGGTCGAGTAGTAGACGGTGGCGGCCCCCGAGCCGGTCGGGGAGGGCGAGGGGTCCGGGCCACCGGTGCCGGCGCACGGATCGCTGTGGGCCACGACCCCGTCCTTGACGGTGACGGAGCCGGTGCCCAGGGCGTAGTTCTTCCCCGCGTTGTTGTCCCAGACCCCCGCCCCGTCGTTGAACGTCGCGGACAGCCCGGACGCGGAGCCCAGATCGACGGTCTTCTTCACCCAGTCTGTGCAGGCGGCCTCCATCCGTACTCCCGGCACGGTCGTCCAGCTTCCGCCGTCCGGTGCGTAGTGCAGGTCGTACGCCGCCCAGTTCTTCGTCTTCGTGTAGTAGAAGACCGTCGCGGTGTTCTCCGCCGCCGCCACGGGAACGGCGGCCGGAGCATCGGACTCCGGTGCGGCGGCGAGAAGTCCCAGAATTCCTGCGGTGGCCGCGGCTGCCGCCAGGGGGCGTCTCAGCAGCCGTAGGGGGGTGCGTTTCATCTGCGTCTCCAGGGGAGGGCCCACGGCCGGGCGGCCGGGGCGGCCAACGGCGCAGGCGCTCGACGACCGCCTGCGAGGTCCCGCCGGAGAACCCTGACGCGCCTCGGGGTTCGGGCGAGCAGTCCGTTCCGGACAGCAAGATCTGTCGGAATTTTTCTGCAATCTCTTGCGGCAAGGAAGGTACCGGGGCGTGACGGACGCGTAAAGGGTTGCGGCACGGGCTCGGGGCGGGGAGAGATGCGTCCGGAGGGCGGGGGCGGGGGCGGGGGCGAGGAACGGAAACGGGGTGAGGGCGAGGCGGCGGGGAATGACGGAATGCGCTGCGGGGTTGGGACGTCCATGACCTTTTCTGTGGACGTGACCGTCCGGGGCTACGAACTCGACACCCAGGGCCATCTCAACCAGGCCGTCTATCTGCAGTACGCCGAGCACGCGCGCTGGGAGCTGCTGCGCGCGGCCGGCCTGCCGCAGGACAAGCTGCTGGCCAGCGGCGTGGGCCCGGTGGCACTCGAAACGACGGTGAAGTTCCTGCGGGAGCTGCGCGGCGGCGACCGGGTGCGGGTGACCTGCCGGTTCGTGTACGCCGAGGGGAAGACGTTCACGGTCGCGCAGCAGATACTCAAGGAGGACGGCACCGTCGCGGCGGAGGTCACCGGCGTGGCAGGGATGCTGGACCTGACGGCCCGCAAGCTGATCTCCGACCCGGCCGGGCACCTCGCCTCGCTCGCCGACAACCCGGACCTGCTCACCGGCTGACCCGGTCGGCCGGGCCGGAGGTGTCCGGCACCGGGGCGGTACTCGACGGATGTCTCCCGCGGCGGCCTTCCGCTCCCGAACTACGATGGGTTTCGTAGTATGGGGGGCGGGCCGGACCGATCACGGGAGACCGGCCGCCGGAAGGCCGGGACAGGCCAGGAACGGAGCCGTCGTGACCCCTCTCAGCGCCCCTGCCGCAAGCGCCGCCGAGGCCGGCGGACGCGTGCTCGACCATCCCGCGCGGGACGAGATCCGCGTCGAGGGCGTGCTGCACGCGCTCTCCGACCCGATGCGGCTGCGGGTGGTCCGCGAACTGGCCGCCGCCGACCGGGAACTCAGCTGCTCCTGTTTCGACCTCCCGGTGTCCAAGTCCACCTCCACGCACCACTTCCGGGTGCTGCGCGAGAGCGGGATCGTCCAGCAGATCTACCGGGGAACGGCCAAGATGAACGGGTTGCGCCGCGACGACCTGGAGGCGCTGTTCCCCGGGCTCCTCGACAGCATCCTCGACGCGGCGAACCTCCAGGCGCGGCGCATCGGCGAGGACCGTTAGCCGATTCCCCGGCAAACGCCCGGCGCCACCGCCGAAGGCCCCCCGCCCGCCCCGCCCCGGCGGCACGGTCCTCGCCGCCGTCCGCGTCGCACGCGCTCAGGACAGGGCTGCGGACAGGGCGACCGCGACGGGTGCGGACCTGTGTACACACATGGCCTGACGGCGGATCGGAAAGTGGACCTCCATTGCCCCATGGGTCGGTTGTGGCCGTGCTGACACGCTTCCTCGTGACGGCGGCCGGGAACTTTCGGCACGTCTCCGTCGCCGTCTGTCGGGATCACCGCGGGAAGGACCACACTGCCGGGGACCGTGAACCGTTCAACTGCGTCCGGACGCAGGGGAGGACGCAAGCGATTTCGTTGCGTACGATCCCGGCGCGGCGCAGACGCCTGGGCGTGTTGGCGGCCGCCGCCTGTCCGCCGGCCACTTTGCTGACGGCCGGGCCCGCGGCCGCCGTCAGGAGCGGCGGGGTGCCCGGCGTGGACGGGATGGTCCACAGCGGCAGCACCACCCACTTCGCCAACGTCCCAAGGGCGCCCTCAAGGGGCTGAACACGGACCTGGCCTTCCAGGGGAAGTCCGCCTGCGCCGGTGACCACGAAGGCTTCCGGATCTTCGGCATCGGCGACCGGAAGTCCCCGAGGACGGTCTCGCAGGCCCTCTGCCCCGGCTCGCACACCCGTACCCCGGTGCCCGAACGCAGGAACGTGTACGTGTACGCCTCCTCGTACTCGCCGAGCGAGACGTTCCCGGACTGCCGGCCCCCGCACGTCGACACCGGGGTCTGCGTCGCCCACGACGGTTCGATCGTCCCGGTCGAGGGCCGCGACCCGATGGTCCAGGCATGGTACCGGGGTGGAGTCCCGATGTGGGACTTCACCGACTCGTCGAAGCAGCCGATGGAGATCGGCTGCTTCGATTCGAGCACGGCCCCCTCACCACCGACGCCGTCACCACGGCCGGCCGGCCGGTCCGGAGGGGAATCATCCGGTTCCACCGCGTGACCGGGGCGTGCCGCGGGGTGCTTCCGCCCGGCGGCACGCCGACGGTCACCGCGGGACGGTGCGGGGCTGCCGGGAGGAGTCGGGCGCGGCCGTACGCCGTCGCCGCCGGAAGGGCGGGGTCAGGCGGCGGACCGGGTGCTTCCGTGCGTCGCCGCGGCCCACTCCACCAGCAACCGCTGGTACTGCTCCTCGTCCTCCGGGGACAGGCAGCCGCCCGAGCGCTGCCACAGGTCGCGAATTTCTTCGTTCACCACGGCGGCGGTACGCGTGGAATCGGAGGAGCACGGAGAACGGGACATACATACAGGCTAAGGCCACGATGTGATAATCCGACCCATTGGGCGTCAGGGACATCTCTCACATGCTTGTCAGGCAACGCCCGGTACCAGTTCGAGCGTCCGCAGTCCGTCGGGCCGCTCCACCACCGGCAGATGCTGCACGAAGCGTACGTCACAGCCCAGCGCCGCCGCCCCGCCGTCCGCGTGCCGGTCGTCGCCGACCATCACCACATCCGCCGGATCCAGTCCGAGAAGTGTGCAGGCGGTGTGGAAGAGTCGTGGATCCGGCTTCTGGATGCCGTGCTCGTACGACAGGACGTACGCGTCGACCGGGGCGTCCAGCCCGTGGGCCCGGAAGACCGGCCGCAGGTCCCAGCCGATGTTGCTGACCACGCCGATCCGGACCCCGGCGGCACCCAGCGCGCCGAGCACCTCCGCGGCATCCGGGTAGGGGCGCCAGGCGTCGGGCGACCTGTGCCGCTCGTACAGCGCGTCGTACAGCCCCGGATCCGGCAGGTCCACCTGCCGGGCCAGGGCCGTGTACGCCTCCCGGTGCAGTTCCGCGCTTTCGTCGCGGGCGGCCCACACGGCGGCGAGCCCGGCGGGGACGTGCCGGGGGGACGGACCGCCCGGCAGCGCTCCGGCGGCCTCCAGCTCCCGCGCGTACCGCTCGAAGTCGGCCTCGTCCACCGCCACCCCCCGCTCCACGAGGACCGCGCGCAACCAGGACCGGACCGACTCGATGCGGAAGAGGGTCCCGGAGAAGTCGAAGAGCACACCCTTGATCTGCATGGGGACGATCCTCCCCGGTCGGGGAGCGGCGCGACAAGACGGCCCAGGGTGCCCGCCCCCGGGCCCGTGCCCAAGGGGCGACGCGATACGGCTTCAAGGGCATGGCGCGGCTTCAGGCGCGGTGCCGCACGGCTTCAGGGGTGATGCGGTGGGGCTTCCCGGGCGGAGTGGTCGCGGCGCTCATGGTGTACGAACCCGGCGATCGAGAACCCCACCAGGGCCACCCCCAGCAGCCACCCGCCCAGCACGTCGCTCATCCAGTGCACACCGAGGTAGAGCCGGGTGATCCCCACCCCGATCACCGAGACGGAGGCCGCCACCAGCGCCGTCCACCACGGCCCGGGCCCCGTGCCGTGCCGGTGCAGCAGCCAGAGCAACAGGCCGCAACTCACCGTCGCGGTCATCGCGTGACCGGACGGGAACGCCGCGTAGTGGGCGCTGTCCACCGGATCGGGCCACTGGGGCCGCTCCCGGCCGACCGCGGCCTTCAGCCCCTGCTGGAGCAGCGTGGACAGCAGGCTCGTCACCGCCACCCAGCCCGCGAGCAGCCGTGCCCCGCGCCACCACAGCGCCACCACGGCCACCGCGATCAGGACGCGCATCGTCCACGGATCCCACACCCAGTCGCTGAGGATCCGGTTCACGTGGACGAGCCCGGGTTCGGTCACCGCTCTGCGGTGCAGCGAGGTCGCGACCGCCCGGTCCGCCGCCATCAGCGGTGACCACCGGGCGGCGACGAGGGCCAGCAGCGCCAGGCCGAGGACCGCGCAGACCGCACCGACCGAGAAGGGTGTGACACGAGGACGCGTCCCGGCGGACCGGGCGGGCGTCGGGGTTGCCGTCGACATGGGGCGATCTTCGCGGAAGAACGGCGTCCGGGGCTATCCCAGGGCGCTGAGTCCCGGCAGGAAGGCCACCAGCAGCGGAACCGCCGGCACCAGCGTGGCCGCCGCGGTCAGCCGGAGCCGACGGCCGGCCGTGAGCCGCTCCACCGGGGCCAGCAGACGGTTCACCCGCAGCGGCAGATCGGCGTCCGGCGCCGGGCCGGGGCCGAACACGCCCCGGTCCTCGTTGAGTTCCACCAGGGCGAGCGCGACCGTCAGCCGTCCGAAACGCCGCGACGCCACGTCGTCCGCGGCCAGTTCGACCAGCCGGTGCATCTCGTCCCGGAAGGCCGCGAACACCGGCACCTGCGGGAACCCGGTCGCGAGCGCGTCGGAGCAGTGCAGCAGCCAGTCGTGCCGCGCCTTCGCGTGCCCCTGCTCGTGCGCCAGCACCGCATCGAGCTGACGGCCCTTCAGACGGCTGAGTGCCGCGGTGGTGACGACCAGTTGCGGCGCGGCACCCGGCAGCCACCAGGCGTCCGGACGCTTCCCCTCCAGCACGACGAGACGGCCGCTGCCGGGCTCCTCGCCGGGCAGCAACGGGGCCCGCAGCCGCAGTTCGGCACGACGCCGCCTGCGACGCACCCGGGCCCGGTGGATCTCCCGGGCCAGCATCATCGCGGACCACACCCCGCCGAGCGCCAGCAGCACGGCCATGACGGCGGACCACTGCCCGTGCCCGCCCAGGGCGTACGCGTCCACCACGGCCCGCGGCGCCGGCGCGAAGACGTGGCCGCGCACGGCCTGCCAGGCCGCCGCCGCGCTGAACGTCATGGAGAGCGCGAAGGAGAGAAGCACCCCGGCCACCACGCACTGCCACACCCACAGCGCCACCACGGGCTCGCGCTCCGGCCACCGGGCCCGCGCCATCAGCCGCGGGGTCAGGACGGCAGCCAGTGCACCGAGCGACAGCAGCACCAGGGAGACCAACATGGCGTCAGCCTATGAGGGCGCGGTACCCACGGGTATGGCTGTGCACGGCAAGTGACGCACGCCACGGTTTGCCGCGTCCCGCGTCTCAAAGAGCGAGCAGCATCGCGAACATTCCCATCCCCATCGCCAGCCGGCAGGCGAGCGCCAGCTCGGGCCGCGCCCCCCAGCCGCCCTTCGCCGGACCGCCGCCGTCGCCCCCGCCCGCCGCGGCGGCCACGGGTATCAGCCGGGCCCCCGACCGCACCACGTACACCGCGTAGTAGGCCAGCAACAGCCCGGTCAGCAAAGGGATTCCACCGGCCGTGGCCGCCGCGCCGTGGCCCGGGTGTCCTCCGTGCCCGCCGTGCGCGGCCCCGCCGGGCGCCATCGTCAACGCCATGTAGACCATCGCCGCCGAACCCACCAGGTGGTGCAGGTGGTGCCCGCTGTGCCGGGAGAACCACAACGCGCGCAACGACGCCGCGCCGAACAGCACCGCGTACACCGCCCACCCCCACGAGGGTGGCGGCACGACGGCCGCGGGCACCGCCATGGCGGCCATGCCGAAGCCCATCAGCGCCTCCGCGCGCGCCGTCCTGAGCCCCTCGCCGGTCTCGCTGCGGGTGCGCAGCAGGCAGTACGCGCCCGTCAGCGCGCACAACGCCATCAGCAGCCACCCCGACATCGCCGGTCCGTGCACAGCGCACCTCCCCCTGGACGCACGACGTGGTCCCCCTGGTCGATGCCCGGCCCGGGAACGCCGTACGCGGCGCACTGGGGTGCACGGGAGCGCGCGGAGGTGGTGTTCACCGCCGCGCCGTGTGCTCCCGTGCCTCGCTCAGCCGACCGTGAGCGACTTGAAGGCGCGCGCCTGCTCGGTGATGGCGCGCTCGGTCGGCAGCCGTTCCATGGACGAGGCGCCGAAGAACCCGGCGATGCCGGAGGTGTGCTCCAGGATGTAGCGGGCGTCCTCGGGCTCGGCGATCGGGCCGCCGTGGCAGAGCACGACGATGTGGGGATTGACGAGCTTGGCGGCGTCGTGCATCTCCTGCACGGCGGCGGCCGCCTCGTCGAGGGTGAGCGCGGTCGAGGCGCCTATGGACCCCTTGGTGGTCAGCCCGACGTGCGGCACGAGGACGTCCGCGCCGGCCCGCGCCATCTCGGTGGCCTGCTCGGCGTCGAAGACGTACGGCGCGGTGAGCAGATCGCGTTCGTGGGCCTGGCGGATCATGTCGACCTCCAGCCCGAAGCCCATGCCGGTCTCCTCCAGGTTCTCGCGGAACTTCCCGTCGTACAGGCCGACCGTGGGGAAGTTCTGCACACCGGTGAAGCCGACGGCCTTCAACTGGTCGAGGAAGTTGCCCATGATCCGGAACGGGTCGGTGCCGCACACCCCGGCGAGCACGGGGACGTCCCGCACCACGGGGAGGACCTCGCCCGCCATGTCGAGCACGATGGCGTTGGCGTCGCCGTAGGGCAGCAGGCCCGCCAGCGAGCCCCGGCCGGCCATCCGGTAGCGGCCGGAGTTGTAGATGATCAGCAGGTCGACGCCGCCGGCCTCCGCGCACTTGGCGGACAGACCGGTGCCCGCACCCGCGCCGATGACGGCCTTGCCGGAGTGGATCTGCCTGGTCAGACGGGCCAGGGCTTGGTTTCGGTTCACGGTGGGGCTCCTGTTCGGTCGTGGTGCGGGCGGGGCGTGCCGCCCGGTGCGGACGGCCGGGCCGCCGGCCGTCCGCTCGGTATCGGGTGTCCGCCCCGCTCAGGCGGACGCGGCCGGGCGCCCGTGGGCGCCGATCAGGCGGTGCAGGTGGTCGGCGGCGGCGACGGCGAACGCCGGGTCGTTCACATGGGCGTCGAGCTCGCGCAGTTCGACGGCGCTGCCCCGCAGGGCGATGCGCAGGCCCGCCAGCCCGGCCGCGTCGGCCTGCGGGTCGTGGAAGGGACCGCCCGGGGCGTCCACGGCGGAGACCCCGCCCAGCGGCCACAGGACCGCCGTCGGGCCCTGCGCCGCGGCCAGCTTCCGCCCCATGGACCCGCCGAGCTCCGCCATCTCCTCGGCGGTGGTGCGCATCAGCGTGACGGTGGGGTTGTGCACGAGGAGGTGCCGTTCGGCGAAGCGTTCGGGGACGGTCTCCCGGGCGCCGAAGTTGACCATGTCCAGCGCGCCGGGCGCGACGACCTGCGGAAGACCGGCCAGGCCCGCCGCGGTGAGCCGGTCGGGGCCCGCGCTCAGCACGCCGCCGACCAGGTCGTCCGCGAGTTCGGTGGTGGTCAGGTCCAGCACGCCGGCCAGGAAGCCGCCCGCGGCGAGCTTCTCCATCGCCCGGCCGCCCGCACCGGTGGCGTGGAAGACCAGGACCTCGTAGCCGAGCTCGTCCAGACGCTGCCGCGCGGCGTCGACGGCGGGAGTGGTGACGCCGAACATGGTGGCGCCGATCAGCGGGCGCCCGTGGACCTGCGGCTCGGTCAGGCTCCGCTCGTGGTGGACGGCCATGCCCGCCGTCGCGGCCACCGCGTTGCCCAGGATCCGCGACGACACGGAGTTGATGCCCGCCACGTCGACGACGCTGTACATCATGGTGATGTCGCTGCTGCCCACGTACGGCGACACGTCCCCGCCGGCCATGGTGGACACCAGCACCTTCGGGACGCCGACGGGCAGGGACCGCATCGCCCGGGCGGCGATGAACGATCCGCCGCTGCCGGCCACCGCCAGCACCGCGTGCAGCCGCCCCTCGCGGTGCAGGTCGCCGACGACCAGTTCGACGCCCCGGGCCATGGCGGTCACCGCGGCGCCCCGGTCCCCGGCGGCGCGCAGCGCCTCCAGGTCGTACCCGGCGCGGCTGGCGACGGCCGCGGCGTCGACATCGCCCGAGGGGGTGCCCGCGGGCGGGGGCAGCACCCCGGCGTCGACCAGCACCACGTCGCACCCCGACGCGCGCAGCCGTTCCGAGAGCCACGCGTACTCCGCCCCCTTGGTGTCCAGCGTCCCGACGAGCACCACGGTCGCCATGTTCTGCTCCTTTGCAACGGCGTTCCCCCGATCATGGGACGGGCACCGGAGGGCGGCAAAGACCACTTGACGGCAATTGGCCTGGGGCGGGCCATGATGGGGTCATGGACCGGATTCCTCCCACCCGCCTGTCGCGTCTGCTGACCGGATGGTCCAGGGGCGGCCCCGGCCCGCTGCCCCGGCTGCTGGCACAGGCGCTGCGCGAGCTGGCCCAGCGCGGGGACGTGGCGCCGGGCACCCTGCTCCCCTCGCAGCGCGCCCTCGCCTCGGCCCTGGGGATCAGCCGCAGCACCGTGACCGCCGCGTTCGGGATGCTGGAGGCCGAGGGCTGGCTGGAGAGCCGGCAGGGCAGCGGCTCCCGGCTGCGGGGCTCCGGGGCGATGGGCGAACCCGTGACCGAGGGGCGGCTGGCCAGCTTCGGGACCAGGGACGGCGGCATCGACCTGTCCAGCGGCGCGCTGGACGGGCTGCCCGCCGTCGCGGAGGCGGTCGGCGACCTGTCGGCCCGGGACCTCTCCGCGGCGCTGACCGGAGACGGATACCTGCCGTACGGGCTGCCCGAGCTGCGCGAGGGGATCGCCGCCTACCACCGGGCCGCGGGTCTGCCGACCTCCCCGGAGCAGATCCTGGTGACCGCCGGGTCCCAGCAGGCCGTCTGGCTGATCACCCAGGGGCTGGTCGAACCGGGTGACACGGTGGTCGTGGAGGACCCGACCTACCGGGGCGCCCTCGAGGCGCTACGGGCCCGCGGCGCCCGGCTGGTCCCGCTGCCCGCGGACACCGCCCCCGGCGACAACGCCGCCGCCCTGGTCCGACTGGCCCGCCACGTCCGCCCGCGCCTGGTCTACCTGCAACCGGCCGTCCACAACCCCACCGGGCGCGGCATGACCGAGCACACCCGCCGCGCCTGGGCCGCCGTACTGGCCGAACAGGGCCTGTACACCGTGGAGGACAACGCCTACGCGGAACTGTCCCTGCACCACGACGCCGCACCGGTCTCCCTCGCCGGGCTGCTGCCGCCCGCCGCGACGGCCACCGTCGGCACGCTGTCCAAGCTCTTCTGGGGCGGCCTGCGACTGGGCTGGATCCGCGCCTCCACCACCGTCATCCGCCGCCTGGCGGACATCAAGCGGTCCGTCGACCTGGCCTGCCCGGTGGTGGACCAGGTGGTGGCCGTGAAACTGCTCCGGCAACTGCCCGAGGCCCGCGCCCTGCGCCGCTCCCGGCTGCGCGAACGCCTGGCGGAGACCGAACGGCTGCTGCGCGACCGGGGGACCGGCTGGCGGTGGGAACGGCCCGTGGGAGGCTCCGCCCTCTGGGTGGAGATCCCCTGGGCGGACGCCGAGGCCACCGCCCAGCTGGCCCGCCGCGCGGGGGTGCTCATCGTCCCCGGCCCCGCGTTCTCCGCCGTGGACGGCTTCCGGCACCACCTGCGCCTCCCGTTCGCCGACCACGACGGCGGCCTGGAACGGGCCCTGCCGCTGCTGGCCGACTGCGCGGAACGCAGCCGCACCACGCACTGAGGGCCCGCCGCGAGGGCTCAGGGCCGGTAGCGCAACGGATGGTCCGCCGGTACCTCGACCACGACGATCCGGTGCCCGTCCGGGTCACGGATCCACATCTCCACCAGCCCCCAGGGCTCGCGCTCCGGCGGCCGCAGCACCTCGACGCCCCGGGCCGACAGCTCCTCGTGGGCCGCCCGCACGTCCGCGACCTGCAGCCACAGTTCGAGGCCGGGCACCGGGGGCTCGGCGGCCCGCCCGGAGACCTCCAGGAAACCTCCGCCGAGGAAGTAGACCGTGCCCCGCTCGGGGCCCGTACCGAACTCCCGGTGGACGGGCAGCCCGAGGGCCTCCCCGTAGAAGCCCCGGGACCGTTCGGGATCGACCGGACGCAGCAGAATCCGACTGCTCAGCACATGGACCATGCCCCGACCCTAGAGCTGCCCGCTCGGCCCCGCCCGTCCCGCGGCGGACACCACCGGTCGGGTCGCGGCACGGGGGTTACCCTGCTCCGGCACGGCCACAGCAGAGAATTCGGAGAGCCATCGCCATGGACACAGCTCCTGCCCAAAACCCGGGACAACTGACCTTCCGCGACGCGGGCGACGCGGATGTGCCCGCCCTCGTGGCGCTGATCGAATCGGCGTACCGCGGGGACTCCAGCCGGGTCGGATGGACCACCGAGGCGGACATCCTCCAGGGGCAGCGGACGGACCCGGACGGGGTCCGCCAGGTCGTCGAGGCACCCGGCAGCCGCCTGCTCGTGGTGGAGCGCGACGGCGTCGTCGTCGCCTGCTGCCAGCTCGAACACCGGGGCGAGGCCGCCTACTTCGGGATGTTCGCGGTCCGCCCCGAGCTGCAGGGGGAGGGGCTCGGCAAGGTGATCATCGCCGAGGCGGAGCGCGTGGTCCGGGAGGACTGGGGAGCGACCGAGATGCACATGACCGTGATCTCGATGCGCGACGAGCTGATCGCCTGGTACGAGCGGCGCGGATACCGCCGTACGGGAAGGCTCACCCCCTTCCCGTACGGCGACGAGCGCTTCGGTATTCCGCAGCGCGACGACCTCGAGTTCGAGCTGCTGGTCAAGGACCTGGTCTGACCGGACCCGTCCTCGTCCCCATGCTCATGCTCATGCGGTGAAGCGGCCGGCGCGGCGGATCTCCGGGTGGTCGGTGGTCGCGCCGTCCAGCCGCAGGGCACGGGCCAGCCGCAGGTGGTCCTGGGTGTTCACCACCCAGCCGATAACCTTCAGCCCCTCGGCGTGCGCCCGCTCGACCACCTCCAGGGTGAGGCGGCGGATGTTCAGGGCCAGGGTCGCCGCCCCCACCGCCTTCGCCCGCTCCACCACGTCGCCGTCCCAGCGGCTCGCGATGAGCACGGTCCGCACGCCCGGCACCAGCCGGGCGATCTCGGCGACCGCCCCGTCGTGGAACGACGACACCTCGACCCGGTCGACGAGCCCGCGCCGCAGCATCACCCCGGCCAGGACCCGGGCCGCGTCCGCGTCCTTGATCTCCGCCTGCAGGGGCGCCCGCACGGCGTCGAGCACCTCCTCGAAGACCGGTACGCGCTCACCCAGCCCGGCATCGAGCGCGCGCAGCTCGGACAGGGTCTTCAGGGCGATCGGCCCGGTGCCGTCGGTCGTGCGGTCGACCTCGGCGTCGTGCATGACGGCCAGCGCGCCGTCCTTGCTCAGATGAAGGTCCAGCTCGATGGCGTCCATCCCGGCCCGCTCCGCGCGGACGAACGAGCGGAGCGTGTTCTCCGGCTCGACGCCCATCACCCCGCGGTGACCGATGGTGAGAAAAGACAAGGCAACCCGCTTCCGTCGACGGCCTCCTGCGCGTGCGACTCCTACCCACAAGGCGCCGAAGCATCACGGTGCGGCGGGCGGGAACCCGGTGCGGGCGGCCCGGTCCGGCCAGGGCCGGATGAGGGACATGACCGACGGAAGCCACCGCTGACGCGGTTTCATACAGGAAGAATCGCGGTGACCATGGGGGTGGGGCAGGATAATTTACTGAGGGTCCACTTGTCCTTAGCAACCGCACATGTATACGGTTGCTTGACGCGAGGTTCTCCCGTGGAGGAAGTGTTATGACGGAAATTCTTGTGCAGGACGTCACCACGGGTGACATAGCTACGGAGCAGCGGGTGATCGAGCACTCCGCCTGGCCGACGCTCAAGAATGCCGTGGAGGAGATCCGCCCCTGGCAGTCGAAGGACGGTTCCATCGACTTCGAGGCCGAGGGCGCGCCCACCCCGGACGCCGCCCGGGCGACCCTGGACCGGGTGATCTCCGCGGTCGAGGAGCTGTCCCCGCTGCTGCCGCACGACGCCGCCTACCACCGCGCCCTCGTCGCGGACCTGCGCCGCTGGGCCGCGGACGGTTTCGGCGTGCCTGACTTCCTCGACTCGCTGCTCGCCTTCCAGCCGGCCGCGGACCGCGCCGACGGGCTCCAGCACCTGGTCGTCTTCGCGATGTACACGCAGAACGGCAACCCGGACCGCAACCTCGAAGCGGTCGTGCTGCGGATGGTCTGGCCCGAGTGGCTGGCCGAGCTCGAGGCGACCCGCTACGACAACCCGCTGTTCTGCGGCATCACCTTCGAGGACTTCACCTCGGGTTACGACACCAACTCCGCCGTGCTCTTCCCGGAGACCATCGCCGTGCGCGAGGCCCCCGAGCGCTTCAGCTGGGGCGGCATCTTCTGCGACCGCGAGGCCGCCCGCTTCCGCCGGGTCACCGAGGCGTCGGTCGAGCTGCTCGGCGTCGAGCTGCCCGAGGACATCCAGGAGATGGTCGGCGACCAGCAGCGCTGCGAGCAGGCCTTCGTGCTCTGGGACATGGTCCACGACCGGACGCACAGCCACGGCGACCTGCCGTTCGACCCCTTCATGATCAAGCAGCGCCAGCCGTTCTGGATGTACGGCCTCGAGGAGCTGCGCTGCGACCTCACCGCCTTCAAGGAGGCAGTGAAGCTGGAGGCCGACGGCTTCGCCCAGGGCCGTGACGTGCAGTACGCCGTGCTGTTCGACCGGATGTTCCGCTTCCCCGTCACCGGTGAGCGCGTCCGCAACTACGACGGCCTCGGCGGCCAGCTGCTCTTCGCGTACCTCCACAAGCACGACGTGATCCGCTGGACCGACAACAAGCTGAGGATCGACTGGGACCGCGCCCCGCAGGTCACCAACCAGCTCTGCGGCGAGATCGAGAAGCTCTACCGCGACGGCATCGACCGCCCCAAGCTCGTCCACTGGTTCGCCGCGTACGACCTGGTCTCCACCTACCTCGCCCCGCACCCCGGCTCCCGCTGGGCCAAGGGCCCCGAGGCGCTGGACCTGTCGCAGCCGCCGCGTAAGCTCGTCGACGATGTGCTTCCGGACGAGTTTCCCCTGAGCATGTTCTATGAGGCGCTCGCCAAGAAGCTGAAGAACGTGATCGCCTCCACCAAGGGGATCACCGCCGCGGACGCCGAGAAGGCAGCCGCGTGAGCGCCGGATCCGAGGAGGCGGTGGCCATGAACGCAAACGGCAAGGGCAACGGGAGCGGTGCTCTCGAAGGTGCTGTGATCGCGGTCGCCGGGGCCGCGGGCCCGGCCGGCCGGGCCGCCCTGCTGCGGCTCGCCGAGGCCGGTGCGACCGTCGTCGCCTCCGACGCGGACGCCACCCGCCTGGCCGAGGCGGTCGACGCGGCGCGCTACGCCCACGGCGGCGCCACCGTCACCGGCGACACCGTCGACCTGCTCGACCTCGGGGCTACCCGGGAATGGGCGGACAGGACCGAGAAGGAATTCGGCCGGATCGACGGACTGGTCCACCTCGTCGGCGGCTGGCGCGGCAGCAAGACCTTCGCCGAGACCGACCTCGCCGACTGGAACCTGCTCGAGAAGCTGCTGATCCGCACGGTCCAGCACACCTCGCTGGCTTTCCAGGAGGGTCTGCAGCGCAGCGACCGGGGCCGCTACGTGCTGATCAGCGCGGCCGGGGCGAGCAAGCCCACCGCCGGGAACGCCGCCTACGCCGCGTCGAAGGCCGCCGCCGAGGCATGGACCCTCGCCCTCGCGGACGAGTTCCGCAAGGCGGGGGGCGAGGAGGGGCCCAGGACGGCGGCTGCGATCCTGATCATCAAGGCACTGGTGCACGACGCCATGCGCGCCGAGCGCCCGAATGCGAAATTCGCGGGCTTCACCGACGTCGGGGACCTGGCCGATGCCATCGCCGGCGTCTGGGACCGGCCCGCCCCGGAAGTGAACGGAAAGCGCCTGTGGCTGACCCCACAACCGTAAGGACCGACGCGCGACGTCACCACGACCCGCAGGTACGCGGCTTCGCCAGCGACAACTACGCGGGCACGCACCCGGAGATCCTCGCGGCCATCGCCCTCGCCAACGGCGGTCACCAGATCGCCTACGGCGAGGACGTCTACACCGACCACCTCCAGCGCGTCATGCACAGCCACTTCGGCCCCACCGCCGAAGCCTTCCCGGTCTTCAACGGGACAGGCGCCAACGTCGTCGCCCTCCAGGCGATGACCGACCGCTGGGGCGCGGTGATCTGTGCCGAGTCCGCCCACATCAACGTGGACGAGGGCGGCGCGCCGGAACGGGTGGGCGGTCTCAAGCTGCTCACCGTGCCCACCCCGGACGGCAAGCTCACGCCCGAGCTCATCGACCGGCAGGCGTACGGCTGGGACGACGAGCACCGGGCCATGCCGCAGGTCGTGTCGATCGCCCAGAACACCGAGCTGGGCACGGTCTACACCCCCGACGAGATCCGCGCCATCTGCGACCACGCCCACGGACACGGCATGAAGGTCCACCTGGACGGGGCCCGGATAGCCAACGCCGCGGCGTCCCTGGACGTGCCGATGCGCACGTTCACCAACACCGTCGGCGTCGACGTCCTGTCCTTCGGCGGTACGAAGAACGGGGCGCTCTTCGGCGAGGCCGTGGTCGTCCTGAACCCGGACGCCGTCCGCGCGATGAAGCACCTGCGCAAGCTCTCGATGCAGCTCGCGTCGAAGATGCGCTTCGTCTCCGTGCAACTGGAGGCACTCCTCGCCGGGGACCTCTGGCTGCGCAACGCCCGGCACGCCAACGCCATGGCCCAGCGGCTCGCGGAGGGGGTGCGCGCGGTGGGCGGCGTCGAGATCCTCCACCCCGTCCAGGCCAACGCGGTCTTCGCCCGGCTGCCGCACGCGGTGAGCGAGCGGCTGCAGAAGCGCTTCCGCTTCTACTTCTGGGACGAGGCGGCCGGCGACGTGCGCTGGATGTGCTCCTTCGACACGACGGAGGAGGACGTCGACGCGTTCCTCCTCGCGCTGAAGGAAGAACTGGCGAGGTAGCCACCGCCGGACCGGCATGCGGACGGCCGGGAAGTCACCGACTTCCCGGCCGTCCGCATGCCCGGAGAACGGACCGGTCCGAACGGACTCCGGGGAGCAGCGGGCACCGGCCCGCTGCTCCCCGGAGTGACGTTTCGGCTTCGGAACCGGCCGCGTCAGCTCTTCTCGCGCAGCTCGGCGGGGGACGGCGCGGTGCCGCCGAGGTGCGCCGGCACCCACCAGGTGTCGGTCGCGTCCTTCGGACGCACCGGATGGGCGCGCTGGGCCGCCTCCAGGAGCTCCTGGACCCGTTCGCGCAGCCGCCGGGTGATCGCGCCCGCGTACTGGTCGGCAGGCGCCTCCACGGGCTCGCCGACCCGGATCGTCACCGGGAAGTGGTTGCGCTTGAAATTGCGCGGCCGGCCCTTGGTCCACAGCCGCTGCGTCCCCCACAGCGCCATCGGGATCAGCGGCACGCCGGCCTCCTGGGCCAGCCGGGCGGCGCCCGACTTGAAGCTCTTCAGCGTGAACGACTCCGAGATCGTGGCCTCGGGGAACACCCCGACCATCTCGCCGGAACGCAGCGAGGTGAGCGCGTGGGCGTAGGCGTGCTCGCCCTGCTTGCGGTCGACGGGGATGTGCTTCATGCCACGCATCAGCGGCCCGGAGACCTTGTGCCGGAAGACCGAATCCTTCGCCATGAAGCGGACGAGCCGCTTCTGCGGCAGCGCCGCGAGCCCGGTGAAGATGAAGTCCAGATAACTGATGTGATTGCTCACCAGCACCGCGCCACCGGTCTTCGGGATGTGCTCGGAACCCTGAGTGTCGATCTTCAGGTCAAGCGCCTTGAAAAACGTGAGGGCGGCGCCGATGACCGGCCGATAGACGAGTTCTGCCATCTGGGGAAGACCCTTCTTCAGCGCCTGAGGAGGGTTCTCCCGGCGGAAGTTACGCAGCCGTAGGTTTGCGGCATGGCGCCGATCGTGCCCCATGTGGGACGCGGTGGCCAGTCTCAGAGGGCACGGGGCGCGAGATTCTCGTCACGTGGAACCGGCGGGAATGTCCCGCCGGGCGGTGGTGCTGACCACCTGCGAGGAGTTCCGACAGGAGGCAGAAGGTGGACGGGCAGGGAATCGGTGGCACGCTCGACGCGGCCAGGATCGGCGCGGAACTGGGGGAACGGGCCACGCTCGTGCAGTTCTCCAGCGCGTTCTGCCAGCCCTGCCGGGCCACCCGCCGCACCCTTGCCGAGGTGGCGCGCATGGTGGACGGCGTGGCCCACGTGGAGATCGACGCCGAGGCGCATCTCACTCTCGTGCGGGAGCTGGGGATCAGCCGGACGCCGACCGTCCTGGTCCTCGACGCCGACGGCAGGATCGTCCGCCGGGCCGCGGGACAGCCGCGCACCGTCGACGTGGTCGCGGCCCTGGGGCAGGCGTTGTGACTGACCGTGATGCATCTCCCACATTGCGGAACACCCTTGACTGCACCCACCACGCATCGTCAGTCTGACGCTGTGCCGCCTGAAATCCTTCTCCACGGCCGGGCCCACGTGGACCTCGCCCGCAACGCGAGCGCGCGCTGTCCGGGTGCCTGAGCAACCACGGCCCCGTACACCCTCTTCGCAGAAGGACATCTCCATGACGGCTTCCCCCGGGCTCGGCGCGCCCCGCGCGGCCTCTGCCGAACTCCTCCGCTCCGTCTTCCGGCAGCACGCCGCCGGAGTCGCGGTGATCACCGCGACGGGTGACCGGCCGGTCGGCTTCACCGCCACTTCCCTCACCTCCGTCGCCGCCGAACCCCCGCTGATCTCCTTCGGCGTGGGCACCTCGTCCTCCAGCTGGCCCGTCGTGGCCGAGGCCGAGCACGTCGGCGTCCACATACTCGGCGAGCACCAGCAGGAGCTGGCCGCCACCTTCGCCCGCAGCGGTGCCGACCGGTTCGGCCCGTCCACCTTTTGGCGCAACGGGCCCGAGGGCGTGCCGCTGCTCGACGGCGTGTCGGCGTGGCTGGTCTGCCGCGTGGCGGCGCGGATCCCGGCGGGCGACCACCACATCGTGATCGCCGAGGCCGTGGTCGGGGACCCGGCCGGAGGCGGGCGTCCGCTGCTCTATCACCAGGGCCGTTTCACCACCCTGCGGGACTGAGAACGGCCAGGCGGCACAAGGGCTCCGGGCGTAGGCCAGATCACAGCCCGGAGCGCTTGCCCATCAGCGGGCCGCTGGGTGTACTGGCTAGTAATATTTCGTTCGGAGTGCCGGTCACCCCGACCGGAAGCCACCCCATCAGGCGCCTATGCTGCGTGCAACAAGGCAGCCCGGAAAAGACGATGCAGTAGGAGAGCCGGCGTGAGCTTGAGGATCGTTGTCTGTGTGAAGTACGTGCCCGATGCCACGGGTGAGCGGCGTTTTGCCGATGATCTGACGGTGGACCGTGAGGATGTGGACGGTCTGTTGTCGGAGCTCGACGAGTACGCGGTGGAGCAGGCGTT